>DASWGX010000368.1:0-10490 GCA_036393455.1 Polyangiaceae bacterium | reverse complement strand
CTCGTCCCGGGCGGCGAGAGCGCGCCCCAAGCGACACAGGGGCTCGGAACAACACCGTACCTTGCCGCCTGCTTCGCCTTCGTCAACATCCACCACTACTTCATGGACTATGTCATCTGGCGCCGAGAAAACCCGGAGATGCGCTACCTGCGCGAAAGTTGACGTGCCCTCCGCGCGCGAACCGGGGCGGTTCGACTTCGTCCGTGCCGCGCCGGCGAGCGCCGGCTCAATGTAGCTGAGTGCACGCACCCGAACCGCTGCACGCGAGCTCGCACAAGTGCCCGGAGCAGGGGAACGTGGCTTGAATGCAGCTCCGGTCACCGCTGCACTCGAGCGAGCAAGGGAAATCGCGCGGACAGGAGATGCGCGCTTGGGTGCACGCGCCGCTGCCGTGGCACAGGATTTCGCACGGCCAGCCTTCCGGGCAGTCGAGGTCGGCCTGGATACAGGTTCGATCACCGACGCACTGGATGTAGCAGACGCCGGTCTCGGGGTCGCAGCCACTGCACGAGCCCTGACAGCGCGGTGCACCGCCGCCGGAAGACGCCGACCCGCCGCTCGCCGGAGCGCCCGCGTCGCTTTCGGGTGTCTGCGTGCCCGTGCCTGCCGCGCCCGCGTCATTTCGAGGTGTGCCGCTCCCCATTCCCGGTTCACTCGCGCCGCTTCCAGAAACTCCGCGCGAGCCGCTGCCTCCGGAACCAGCGTTCGCGCCGCTCGAACCGCTCGGCTCGCCTCCCGTTCTTCCCGTCGCTGGGCGTTCCGGCTCGAGGCCTGATCCGTCTTCGAAGCCGTCCGTTCCGTATTCGACGCGACCGCCGCACGCCAACAAAGAGAACGCGCACATCCCAGGCCAAGCCCAACGATTCCACTGCATGACACACCACTCCGTCGCTGCCAGGGCCGCTCCGTGGCATGCGAGAGGAAGAGCAAGTTCCGTTCCGGAGCCCCGATCAACGTCAAATGACGGCGCGGACGCTGCCTTCAGCGCCGCCAAAAGCACGCGGCGTGACGCTCGTGCTCTCACGGGCTCTGATCCTCGTGTCGCGCTCCGTTGGCGGGACGGCGCGCGTCGCTCGGCCCACCATTGCTGAGGCGGTTGCTGAGGCGGCTGCTGAGGCGGCGAACGGCACGGGCGGCCGGGTGCGGCAAGCTACGGATCCCGGCGCTGCTGAAGGAGCTTTCGCTTCGCCGCGCCCGCGGGAAGGGGCCACCGTGAGCGCTCCCCGCGCGAACCGACGTTGCGCGCCTCGCGGCGCGGCGTTCTCGACCTCAGGGCGCTTCGAAAAGGCTGGCCCACGTCGCGTAATCGCCGTGAGCGGCGTTTTCGCCCTCGGGCAGCCACTCGGGCGCAATGCGGTAGGAACGGTAGATCCACTCCGGGCGGGTGCCGCTCGAGTTCGGTTCGTACTGGTACTCCCATACGACTCGGTGATCGGGCGTGACCTCGATGAGCCGGCCAGCCATGCCGATGGTGATGAGCGTGTTGCCGTTCGGCAGGCGCTGCGCGTTGCTGAGCAAGAAGCTGAAGAACCGTTCGTCGCCCGACGCGGTGCCGTACTCCCAGACGACCTCTTTCGTCACCGGGTCGAACTCGAGCACCCGCGAGTAGTCGCGGCCGTAACGGTTCGGATTGCCCGTCGTGGACGTGCCGCCGTAGCCGGACGTCGCGCCGTTGTCGAAAACCAGGATGTTGCCGGCGCCCGGAAGCCCGCGCGGAATCATGTGTGGATTGTGCTGTCCCGCGAACTGGCCGAGGCTTGCTTCGGGACGGCCTGCGAAGTCGGGACCCACCCTCCAGACGACCTCACCGGTTTCTCTGGAAATGATGACTACGAAGTTGGCCGCGCGGCTCGAGTAGATGATGTTGTCGGGATGAAACTCGGCTCGGCCCTCGTCGAACCAGTGGTTCGAGCCGAGCAGCGACGCGCTGTTGCCGTGCAACCACTCGATGTAGCTCAGGCTGGGGTCGCGCGTGCGGATGTCATTTCGCTCGGCCGCGTCGAAGCCGAGCTCTTCGACGTGGTCGCCGGCGTACCAGACGAAGTCCGTCCGAGCACCCGCCGAGTCCACTTCGTAGAGGACGTCGTCGTCGATGGCACCGTCGCGGATTTCCGGCACGATGCGGCGCGCGTGCGCCAAGACCAGAGTCTTGCCGCCCTGCACGAAGTCTTGCCCCGGGGCGTAGTAGCCGACGGGGTTGCCCTCGCGCTGGAGATCATGATGATGCCGCGCGGCGGTCGTGCCGTTCCCGGCGTCGGCGAAGTCCGAGAACGACCACTCTAGCTCCCCGCTCCAATCGACCTCTTGCATCTCGACGCAGTCGTAGCTCGTGGGGAACACCCCGGCGCAGCCGATGAGCGAACCTCCGGGCAGCATCTTCGGAGGAAAGCCGGTGATGGAGAAGCGGTGCACGAGATTGCCGTCCATGTCGATGAGCGTCGCCTTGAAGTCGGAACCGCCGTCGTTCTCCGGGCTTCCGAGCAGGGTGTAACCGACGCACGGCTCGCCCGCGAGCGGGAGCGATTGCTCGCCGCCGCCGCCTCCCGCTCCGCCGTCGCTTCCGCCGATCCCTCCGTTGCCAGGCCCCGCTCCGCCCGAGCTTGCCACCGCACCCGCGTCCGCGCCGTCGTCCCCGCCGCAGCTCCAGAGAGCCGCGCAAGACAGGGCGACCGCGAACAGTCCGCTGCCCGTCCGCAAACCGAACCGGCGACGCGAGGCTGCGACCTGAGGTTCTGGCATGAATTCCGAAGTCCCGAACGTCCCACGTCGCGCACGGCGACCCGTCGAAGCTTTCGCGGCACGCGGGCCGCTGTCAAGCGCGGGTGACGAATTCGGCCCGCGCCGGGTGCCGCGATAGCCGAGCTCCGCTCGCCACGGATCGACCGGCGCGTCACCGCGACCGCTTGCGCTCAGTCGGCCGCCGCGACGAGCAGCGAGGACGTCTCTTCGATGACCGTGTAGTAGAGCTGATCGCACGCCGCGTTCGGCTGAGCTCTCGAGCGCGCGCCGAGGTCGACGAACCAGCTGAAAGCGGCGTCCGGGGTCGCTCTCCACGCGGCTCGCGCCTCGCCTCTCACCCCGTCGAAGAAAAAGAGCGTGAGTCCGTCCGCCGAGACCCCGGTCGGCTGCCGCACCAGGGAACCTTGGGCCTTGAGCTCGCAGCTTTCGATGGGCTCGCCGACAGGCCATGGCTCGGCGCCGGAACGCTCCGAGTAGTGGAGCGGGTAGTCGTCATCGGCGCCGAACACCGTGTAGTAAAGACCGCGGTCGTCGGGAGCAATCACGGCGGTGCCGAAGATGAGGGCGTTGTCCGCGGCGTCTTCGTTGAGTACCGAAAACGCGCCGTCCTCCTGCTCGCCGAAGACGCCGTCGCGTGAAGCGCGCGAGAGCTCGCCGAGCGAACCTTTGTCTCCCGACAGCACGACCAAACGAAGCCCGTCGGGGCTCAGCGCGAGCACGTTCGCGGCCACGACGACCTCGGCGTCGCCGAACTCCTCGTCGCTCGTCGCGCGGTCCGCGACGCGAAACTCCGGTTCGGAGCGGTTCGCGCGTACCCAGGTGATCGTGAGCTCGTCGGGCGTCACGGCGACGAGCCGCTCGGAACCGTCTTGGTCGACGTCGATGACCTCGCCCTCTCCCCACTCGCCCGTGGGATCGCAGGCCGTCGCTTCCGGCGGCGTTCCCGGCGCCGTGTCGGACGGACAGAGCTCGACCATGCCACCGCCAGCGCCGAAACCGCCTTCGCCGTCCACTCCTCCCGCGGCGCCGCTTCCGCCCGACATGTTCCCTTCCCCCCCGGAGCCGGACGCGGTGGCACCGGAACCCGAGGCATCGCCTTCGCCCGCGCTACCCCCGGCGTTCACGAGCCCTGCCGCGCCGCTGCCCGAGCCCGACGTCACTCCCTCGCCACCCTGGCCTCCGGCACCGGGCTCGCCGCCGTCCGCCCCTGGCCCGCCCGGGCGTTCCCCCGCGCCGCCGCACGCGGCAAAGAGAAGCGTGCCGAGGCAAACCGCGCAGGTTTGCGCGAGGATCGAGCGCGCGACTACTCCGCCCATACACAATCGTAGATTTGACGCCACGCGTTCAACGTGGGGGCTTCGTTGCCGCCGGCGTCGGGGTTGAATGTCATCGTGACGAGCAGGTAGTGACGCGACACGAGCGACGCGTCGTCGAGCACTTCGTCGACCGTGTTCGGTCCCCGGTGCCAGGAGCCGCCCGGCGTGCTCGACGTCGCGGACCCGATGGCGAGCGGCACCACCGGCACGTAGCTGTCCGCCGCCTGGTCTTTGGTTTGGACCGAGAAGTCGATCGACGTACCGCTCGGAATCGTCGCCTGCCACTCGAAGAAGCGCCACTTGGGCAAGGTGGCGTCGGGGCACACCGCGACGTATTCGCGCTCGAAGACCTGGGGCTCGAAGACGGGGTTGCCGACCCTGAGGCAAGCCCCGCCGCCGTCCGGGCAAGTCAGACCGGCGCAACAGTCAGCGCTCGTGCTGCAGGCCTGACCCTCGCTCGAGCACTCGCTCAGGTTCTGACACTGTCGCGCCGGCGGAACGGTCGACGCGGACACGACCTTGCACTGCGTCGTGGGCGCCGAGCCCGTGCCACCGCAACAGTCGTCGTTGCTTTCGCAGGAGGCGCCCACCGACGCGCAGAGCGAGTTGACCCAGTAGCCGTCCGAGTTTCCGGCCTCGAGCTCTTGGCCCGGCAAGTAAAACGCGGGGTGGCTTGGATCGACGCCGGGCGTGGGGTTCGCGTCGATCGCCGCAACCCACAGTTTTTTCGCCGGCGGGTTGCCCGAGTTGCACGAAAAGCCCGGCTCCGCGTCCCACGGATCGTCGAACGCGACGTTGCCGTACATGCGGCGCGACGTGAACACGACCCACGTGTGACCCCCGGCTTCGGTCGGGTTGGCCGCCGGCAAGTAGTTCAGCCGGTAGTCGAGCACGTTGTTCGCCGTTCCCGTATTGCTGCACCAGTCGGCTTGATTGATGGTAAACGACGTGCCGCTGCCGGAGCTCCTGTGGTACGAGCCCGGGCTCGAAATACGGTCGTTGTCCTCCGGCAGGTAGGAGGAGCTTCCGTCCGAGTTCAGGCCGTTCAAAGCCAGCAAGCGCGTCGGCTTCGCAGCCGTATTCGCGTTGGCGGGCACGTCCGACATCCAGATTTCCGCCAGCGCCCCGGCCACGGTGTTGATGTCCGACGGCGACCAGTTCCAGTTGAGCACGCCGCCGCCCGATGAAGAGCGCGAGCTTCGGTACTGGCGCTGGTAGAAGACGACGTTGCCGGACGGCGCGAACGTGGGCCAAGCCACTTTCAGGGTGCCGGTCGTTCGGTTCACACCCGACGAAACGCTCGGCGTCATGTCGCGCGCGTTGGTCACGCGCCAGCCGCTGGAGGAGCTCGTACACGGCGGCGACGAGCACGAAAAGTCGACCACCGCGAGGCGGTCGCCGCCCGAATCCGGGCTGAGCGACCCGGAAGGGGACTTGGGCAAACTGTTGCCGCCCCAGTAGCCGAACGCGAGCTTGGTGCCGTCCGGCGAGAATTTCGGCGTCACCGCGAGCATGTTGCTCGGCCAGTTGGTGACGGAAAGCTCGCTGTTCGGGTTCGACGTGCGATAGAGCCCCGAGTAGTCCGGCGGAGAGCGCCAGTTGGCGTCGCCGACGCCGCCGCCGCTGCCCGAGCCGCGCCCGCCGTGCGTCATGTAGAGACTGCCGTCGCCCCACGGAGCACCGAAGGTGTAGCGGTTGCCCGGAACATTTTCGGTATCGATGCCGAGCGCGGCATTGTATTGCTCGAGCACCGTCGGAGACGGCGACGACGTCGTCAGGTCGAAGAGCTGCGAATTGTTGAACCAAACGCCGCCCCAGGGACGGCGGCCGTTGGCGATGAGCCGCGTGCCCTGCGTGTTGATGGTGTGGCATACGGTGCAGCGTCCGGACGGCTGCACGGCGAGCGTCGGCGAGGTGGCCCCCGGGGCAATCGAGAGCACCGCACCGGTATTGCCGCCCTGCGGCGAGGTGTACGAGTTGTAATAGACGGTGCCCTTGAGCTGCGCATCGACGAAGTGGATCGAACGGCGGCTCTCGCGTTCCAGCCTGGAGCCGCGGCGCCGCTGGATCAGAATGTCGGCGTCATTTCCGCGCGCGGTGCGCTCGAAGTAGCGCCAGGCGAGCTCGGGGAGCACGACCTGCGGGTCGTAGTTGTTCGCGCTCACGCCCGCCGATTGCGATACGACGTTCGACTCCCCGACGATCAGGGAGTAGTTGAAGTCCGCATCGGTCGGCCCGGCGCCCGTCGGGTAGCGGAGCGAAACCTTCGCCGCGCGACCCGAGCCGCTGGAAGTGGAGTACCACCACTGAATGACCGGCGCCGGCAGAGCGAGCGGGAAGTACGTTTGCTCGTAGGGGTAGAGCCAGATCGCGGTGCTCGACGTGGTGCCCGGGTTCGGAGCGTTCCAAGCCCCGAACGCGTTGATCTGAGCCGAAGTCGCCGGCTGGTTCGGCGCCGCCGCGCCGCTGCTGGTCGGGGCTTCCAGTACGTTGACCTTGACGGAAATATCGGCGGAAGCGCTGAGCCCGATGGCGTAGGCCGTGACGCGCAGCGACCCGGCGATCGGGACCGCGAGCGTGAGCCGGCCGTTCGTGTTGTTGGTCCCGGTGACGAGCGCGCGGTCGAGCTTGTCCAGCGTCCAGGTCGTGTCGAACGGCGGGGTGGTGCAACCGGGCGGGCTCGCGCTCAGGGAAAAGGTGACGACCGTGTTGGGGCTCGCGGTGAGCGGCGAGAAGTCGGTGACGGTGAGCGCCGTCGCCGACGGCGTCAGCGTGAGCGAACTACAATTGCCGACGCCCGTCGCAATCAAGGTCAGCCCGTCGGGGTCGTTGGAAAAGCCCGGCCCTGGATCGAACGTGCCCGGAGTGTCGCTGGTGAGATTGCAGTACGGGTCACACACGTCGAAGCCTTCCGGGCATGGCTCCGGAGCACCGAGCGATTGCGCCCTCGGACTGCCGGCGCTTCCGGTCTGCTTCAAGGTGATGCGTTCACCCACACAAGCGCCCCAGAAGCCGTCCGTGCACGTGCGCGAGCCCGTCGAGCAGGTGACGTAGTCGTCATGCGTCTCCGTCACTTTTCCGCAATCGAGAGCGACCCCTTCCTCAGGGCAAGGACAGCCCTCCCTCGGACCTTCGCAAGAGTCGGGGTTCGGCTCATGACCCCCGGAGCTCGCGCTACCGCCATCGTATTCGAGGCCCTGCGGCTCCGAAGCCGTACTGCACGCGGCGCTGCTCAACGCCGAGAGCACGGCGACCATGACGATGGGAGACCACTCGAGGTGACGACGGGGGCGAAGTGACATGATGATCCGCTTGATCGAGAGCAATGCGCATGCCGCACGCATCCGCGCACGAAACACCAGCTAGATAGCGGCTTAGCCACGCAAAACTTTATGCACCGCGCAGAACATTGCGATGTGGGCCAATCTCTCCGTTCCGGACACAGAGACGACGCGCATCGGCGATTGCAGCACCTCGACCCCTGCAAGCACTGGTCGCCGGATGAAACGGATTCGCAAAGTGAGAGCCCATTGTCACTCACACGTCGCAGCCGAACCCACATGCTGCGGGCAACGGCGTTTCGCGCCTCGTGGCATGTATCCGCTCGTCCTACCGGAGCACACGTCTTGCCGAGACCACGGGCGCAACGACCCGCGCGAACGCCGTTCGCGGTCACGAAAGTGCTTCGCCTTGACTTCGCGTGCCGGGTGCAGCACTCATCCCGCCCCATGACGCCCGGCCATGCTTACAGGGTCCACTTCGCTACCCTCGCTCTCGTCGCGGTTCCGCTCGCGGGGGCGAGCCTGCTCGGTTGCAAGCGCGGGGACGCCTCGGATACGGCGACCGCGCCGAGCACATCGCCGCCCCCTGCCGCTGCGGCGCCGTCGAACGGCGTTTCCGATCCCGCTAGAACGCCGGGCGAAGCGAGCGGCACCGCCGCGGCGGCCGAAAACGCGCGCGGCGTGAAGCGTTACGAGGTCGAGTCCGGCGTGATCGAGTTCGAGTTCTCGGGCATGCAGACCGGCACGGAAACGCTTTACTTCAAGGACTTCGGCCGACTCGAGCTGCGCGAGACGAAGACGAAGCTCACCCTGCCCAACATGCCGAAGCTAGCGGCGACGGCCACCAACGTTCACGGCATGATGCTACTGCGCGACGGCGTCATGACGAATTGGGACGTCGCCACGAAGCAGGGCACGCGCATCGAGAACCCGCTCGATTTCTACGGAGGCGAGGAGAAGCTCCGTGGAAAGAACCTGACGCAGTTCGGGATGCAGATGATCCGGGAGCTCGGGGGCGTCGAGGCCGGTTCGCGCAACGTCGCAGGGTTGTCGTGCGACCTCTGGAAGATCGAGAAGCTTCACGCGACGACGTGCGTGCACAAGGGAGTGAGCCTCGACGCTTTGGTCGACATGATGGGCATCAAGCAGCGCACGACCGCCACCAAGGCGGAATTCGGCGTGAAGCTCGACGACGCGAAGTTTTCGGTACCGGAAGACGTCGTGGTGCGAAAAATCGACGCTCGCGACGCGATGTCGGCGGCAGGGCTCGGCGGCCCGAGCTCGGCGCCGAGCGGCAGGAAGCAGGGCGCTCCCGTGTCGATGAAGGAAGCGCTCGAGGTGATGAAAAAACTTTCCAAGCAATCGCCCGCGCCGAGCGAGTAGCCGCTACGGGGCGCAGAGCGGCGCGGCTTCTGCTTCGGGAACGCAAGTCGCGCTGCACGTGCCTTCTTCGCAGTCGGACCCGAGACAGGTCAGGCCGTCGTCGATGCCCCCCACGCAGGTCCCTCGGCACACGAGCCCGGGACGGCGGCAAGGAAACTCGATGTCGCAGGGGGCGCCTTCCTCCTCGTGCGGGGCGCAAACGAAGCCGAGCTCCGCAACGGCCCGGCATGAGGCGGTGGCGGGATTGCAGCCGATGCCGTCCGGGCACTGATCGCCGTCCGCAATATAGGGCTCGCAATCGTTCGACCCCGCGGTGTCGCAGTAGCTGCTCACGCACACGCCGAACAAGAACTCGCACAGGGCTCCGGAACAGCTCTCGTCGGCGCACTGATCGCCGACGCCGATCTCGTCCAGGGCAAACGGGTCGCGACATTGCCCGCCCTGGCAAACGTATGGAGCCCGGCAGGTGCCGGAACAATCTTGTCCCAGGTCCGGACGATCGCCGCATGTCCCACCGGGGGCCACCAGCGCTGCCACGATCACCGCGGACGAACTGCAGAGCAGCGCTCCCTTGCAGCCGCCTTCACAGTAATCGTTCCGCCCCGGCAACGGCACGCACAGCGACTGACACTCCGCTTCCAGCGCTCCGCAATCGTCGTTGCTGTCGCACGGCTCATCGTCGACGGGGGGAGTAACGCATTCCTGGGCAACACAGGCGAAGTTCGGCCCGCAGCGGTTCTGCTGGCAGGTAGCGCCCTCGGACGCAGCGATACACGTGCCCTGGGGGTTGCCGCCGCCGACGCCCTCGAGCTCGCAGAGCGCCGAACCGTCCGGGCTGCACTCCGTGTCGAGCTGACAGTTGCGTCCGACCCCGTCCGCGCATTGTCGGCAGCGCGGTCCGCTCTCCGCCACGGGGCCGCAAACGAGCCCGGTGGCGCAATTCGTGGTGCGCTCGGAGCAATCCGTATCCTCGACGAGGCCCCAGCAGGCGACATCGTTCGCGAACGCGCCGAGGTACAGCTCCTGACAGCTCAGCTCCTCGACCAGCGCGGTACAGGAAGCGTCGCGCGAGCGCGGCAGCGGACCGAGGAGCGTGCGCACGCGCGAAAGGGATGCGCCCAGCGGATTGATGCCGGTCTGTGCCACGACCTCCTCGCAACGCTCCGCGTCGATGAGAGTGCCCCATTCGTCGGAGCAGGCATCGACGAGCGCGCAATACGTCGCAGCGAACGTCTCACCCATCGTCGGCGCACCACCGGCACCGCCGGCACCGGGCTGCCCCGCCGAGCCGCCTATCGGCGCACCTGCCGAGCCGCCGGCACTCGGTACCCCGCCGGTGCCGCTGCCTCGCACGCCGCCGTTCCCAACCCCTCCCTGCCCGACGCCGGCGGCACCGCCGGCGTCCTCGTCGGTCGCACCCGACTCGCCCGCTTCTCCTCCGGCACCGCCGCCGCCTTCCCCGTCTCCAATGGGGCGCTTGTCCGAGTCCCCCGCGCAAGAAAGAACGGCCAGCGTCGTCAGCGATGCCAGCGTGATAGCGACACTTACCTTTTTCACGACTAGTTCTCCCGCGTTCTCCCGCGCTCTCCCGCGACAGTTATCCAGACGGACGATATTCGTTTCTTCCCCGGTTGCCAAGCGTCGAGCACGGTCTCCCACCCGCGATCGGTGTTCTGCGGGGCGAGCGCGGTTGTCGGTTGCTGGGACCGTGTCAGGGGGCGGGGGCGGGGACAGTGGCGGTGCCAGCACGCTGTGGCCGTGGCGGTGGCCG
>DASWGX010000367.1:0-17000 GCA_036393455.1 Polyangiaceae bacterium | reverse complement strand
CGTCCACCGTGACCTTGTCGAGCGCGAACCCGATCACGATTGTCTTGACGCGATTCGCCTCGGGCGCCGTGTTCCACAGGTCTCTGGCGATCTCTTCCGGCGTCTCGAACGGACACTGTCCCGGAGGGTCCTCGGCGATCTCGCCGTTCACGCAGTGCGGGCGCAAGTCCAGGTTCGGCTCGCCGTCGGTAACCAGGATCACGGCCTGCTCGCGGCAGCCGCCTTTGACGAATGGATCGGCTTCTGGCGCGAACTCGAGCTCGCCCGCGTCGTCTTGACGGAAGAAGAAGCGTGCGTCGTCGAGAATCCCCGCGATGGGCGTCGCGCCGTAGGGACGCGTGGTCAAGAGGATTTCCTGGATGGCGCGGTTCTTGACCTCGAGCTGCGCCAGCGTTTCCGTTGGGTTGCCGAAGCTCACCATACGGCCTTCCCACGGCGGCGCGGCCGTGTTGCGCGCGCCGACTTCCATCGGCAGGTTCGTCGCGCAGAGCTTCGGCCGGCCTTCCGCCGGCGAAGCGCCGAAATAGCTCCAAGCGCCCTCGACGCCCCCTGCCAGGTCCAGGCTGGTTCCGGAAAAGCCTCGGCTCGCGTCTGGTTCGGTGTCGAACGTCATGAGCCCGAAGCGGATGTTCTGCAAGAACGAGTCGAGCATGCCGTCGTTCGATTGCTCGAAGTTGCTGCACGCGGTGCCGAGGCTGTCGTACTCGTGAAATGCGATGCTTCCCGCGTCGAAGATGTCGGTGGGAAGCGTGCCGGGCCCGGCGGCGCAACTGCCGCTCAGCGGACGATGGTAGGGCACGCTGTATTGCCAGTCGGGTGGTGGATTGCCGGACAGGAAGTATTCATTGCCGAAGGTCGAGGAGGTACGATCGACGGCGTCGCAACGGTAGTTCTGGATCGAGCCGGTGAGCACTTCGACCACATCCGCCCAGCGGCTGCGCTCGCTCGGCTGATCGCCTTCGGGAAAACAGGCCGGAAAGGCGTTCGAGCCGGACTTGTACTCCATGGACCCCGAGGTATCGACGACGAGCAGAACGTTCGGTCGCGGCGGATTGATGTCCACTTGCGCGCCGGCCGAGCGTGCCGTGACGGCGACGCCGAGGGCGGCCAGGGTAGCGAGTGAACGGACGGACGAGCTTGTCATCGTTTTCTTGGACCTCGGCTGTTTCAGCCTTTCATACGAGCGAGTAGTTCATGGCGAGCATGCATCAGCGAGCGATTCATTCAGCGAGCAATGGGCCCCACCACCATACGGGCACGAATCTGTTGAGTCGCGGCGACCGACGCCGCCCTCGCGTCGCAAGAAGCCAGTGTATCGGCGGGCAGCACCTGGCCGATGGAGGTGGCCGTCACGGTGACGTACTCGAAGCGCGGCCCGGTGCCTCCGATGTCGGTGCCGGCTACGGGCGCGCCGGTCTGCACCGGGTCCGTCAACTCGACCACGAAGTTGCCGCGCAGCCCGATCGGCTCGCTGTCGATCAGGTTCACCGGGCCGCCGAGGCTGCCGGGGCCTTCGTCGCCCGGGTCGTTCAAGAACTCTCTTCCGCCCTGGGCGAGCTCCCCCATGAAGACCTTGTAGCAGGGCGCGCGGCCCGCGACGTCGACGTCCACGAACTGGGTGGAGCGGCAGTCGTCCGTCGCGGCTCGCACCATGGAAAGATACTGCGTCGCCGTGCCCGAGCCGAGCTCCGCCAGTACCGAGAGCGCTCCGTACTCGGCCATGTAACGCGTCTGTACGGCCTGGCGCGCGTTGCCGGCCGCGGCGTCTACCATGCTCGCCACGCGCACCGCGTAGACGCCAATGCCGGTGAGCAAGCTAATCACCACCACGACGATGAAGACGGTCGCGCCGCGCTCGCGGCGTCGCCGCAGCATGACGGGTAGGGGCAAACTGTGGGCGCGTGTCATTGGAAGTAGGCTCGTGGCTGGTTGCGCAGTGCGACGTCGGCCTGAATGGTGCGCACTCGGGCGAAGGGTGCACTGTTGTCGTCCCCGAGGCCGATGCGGTAGAGCCCGGCGGAGATCGAGGGGTCGGCACCTGCGTTGATATCGGCTTCTCGGTCGGCTTCACGTGAACGCGTGCTCAAACGGACGCGCACGGCGCGAATGAAGTGCGGGCCCTGATTCGCCGCCAGGATGGTATTGGCGTCGCCGGCCGTGTCCTCGATCGTTGCGTCCCCGGGATCGAGCGTCACCAAGGTGGGGTTCGCTCCCGCGGTCACCTGGTCGACGGCGGTGATGCCGAACTTCAGGTCCACCGCGTACTCCGCGACGAGCTCTTCGGTGCCCGCGAACGCGCCGTCCGTGGTGCTCAGAGGATCCAGTTCCACGCGAACGAGCTCCCGGCGAGCCTCCTCGTGGGGCGCGTCCGCCGACGCGGTGTAGAGCGCGCCGTAACGGGCCGCCAGACCGCTCAGGTTGCGGAGCTCGTAGCGCATGAACTGCACCAGGTTCGCCATGGCTCCGGTGGCGTTGCCGCGAAGCCCGCACGCCAGGCCGCCTTGGAAGTTGAGAGACGGACTGTCCGCGAGCGTGATGTTCGGGTTCGGGCCGGCCTGGTGAGCGCTGACGACGCCGAAGTGCTGCATGCCCGTCGTGTCCACGATGCGCAGCACGCGCCCGACGGGAAAGGCGGTCGCCAAGAGCTCCACGGCATCCGGGTCACCGGAGTCGTAGCGAATGCGGGACATCGCTCCGCTGTTGACCTGCAGGAATACCTGCGCGCCCGCGCCCGTGCTCACGACGGTTCTGACCGGAAATTGATCGGTGGATTGGAAGGAGCCCGCGATCACGATGGCATCCGGCGAAAGGCCGCGCGTGTCGAACCAGCCGTCGTCCGGCGAGCCGCCTTGAACGATGCGCACGGAGGCAAGGCTTCTGAGCGCCCCGTTGGGCCACGCATTCTGCCCGCACACCTGCGGATCGCGGCTTGCGTTGGGAGTGCTCAGAAAGCCGGCGCGCGCTATGTCTTCGCGCAACCGTTGAAAGCCGATCACGTTGGCCAATGTCGCGTTCGCGGCGCGGGCTTCGCGCTGATAAAAGCGCGAGCCTTGCTTGGCCAGGGCGAACACGACGATCGAGACGAACAGGCCCGCCGTGAGGGCGACCATCAGCTCGACGAGCGTGAACCCAGCGCGCGAGCGGCGCAGGGCCAAGGGCGGAATGGGCAACGCGGTCATTGGGCGGTGTTCTGCCGGACGGCGCTCGTCTTGTAGACGAAGTGGTAGTTCCCGTAGGCGAGGCCGATGTTCGACGCGTCGCTTGCCGGGCTGCAAAGGCCGTTGTTGTCGATGGCGTCCTGGCCGTCGCGCAGCCAGAAGACACGCACTTCAGCGCGGATCAAGCCGTTGCCCTGGACGGCTCCGCTGTCCGGATAGAGCCAGCGGAGCCGCAGGTGCGTGCAAAAGGCGGCCTCGGCGACGTTGTTCGTCACGTTGCCGAGCGCGTCGAAGGCCGGGCCGAAATTGCGCGTCCCGTCGTACACGGGCAAAAACCAGGGCGAGGTCGCATTCCCCGCCTGGTTCAGCCAGACCGTATCGCCTAGAAGGTCCGGCGCGGGCTGGAGCTCCGACGGGTGGTTCCATCCGATGGCATCCGAAGCGAGCTGCTCTTGCCAAGCCTCGGCAACGTGCGTCGCGATGGCGAGGTTCTTGGCGTGCTGGTTGGCCATGATCGTCACGCGCTGCATCGAAATGATACCGGTGGTGCCGATGGCCATGACGGCGAGCGCCATCATCACCTCGACGATGGTGTAGCCGCGCGTGAGCGCTCTCGCTCTGGTCATAGACCGAGCCTCGCGGCGCCCGTCGGGGGAATGACGACTTCGCGCTGTAAACCCAACGGATTAGCTCCGACCACTCTGCCTACATCGGCGACGGCCACGCTGGTCATGCGCGAAAATGCCGCCGCGGTGTTGGTACGGACGAAGGCCGACCCCACCGGCGAAAAGCAGACGTCGAAGTTGCTCAGCTCCGCGGGCGGTCCCGCGATCGCACCGCGCATGCGGATCACCACGTTCTGAAACTCGCTTCGGATACCGGGTTCGAAAGCCGTGAGGACTTGATTCGTCGTCGCCCCGTCGTCCCACTGATTGAGAGCGGCATTGCAGCCGCCCCCGGGGAGCGGCGCGCACTCGGCATCGGCTTCCGCGACGGTATTTCCCTGAATCGATTCCCGCACCTCGATGCGCCCGGAGCCGGAATCGACCGTGCTGTCGAAGCGAACCATGACGGCGGCTCCGCGAGCGAGCGCTCGGGTGCGAGCGTTGCGGTAGAGAGTGGCGACCTCGAGTGCCGCCTGCTGGGCGCGGCGGTCCCGCATGCGTTCGGACAGGGCGGGGATCGCGAGGGTCGCCAGCACGCCGATGATCACGACGACGAGGACGACTTCGATGAGCGTGAACCCGCGCCGCGACCCGGGCCGCGATGTGCCGAAAGGTAGGATGCGTAAGTCGATCAATGAACCACGCATTATTTCAGCAAGGCTCGTGCCGACGCCGAGCCGGGTTCCAAAGGCCATTTCTGGCCGAGTCCGAGCAGCCAGTGGTTTCAGCAGGCGGTAACGATTGCAGCGGTATGTAATCATTGCGGGCTTCGCTCACGTCAGGCGTCCCTTCGGGCCCGGCGCGGGGTTCCGGCCGGCGGCGTGTCCCGCTCGGTTCGTTTGCCTCGTTAGGCGTCGCGTTCTATCGGACCGGGGTGACGACCGTGCATGACTCGGGCCGCGCCCCCTCGAGCGCCGAACCGCGGCCGTACGCCTGGCGCCGGATCGCCGTCGTCGTTTTTCCGTGTTGGCTCGCCTTGCCGGCGGGCTGCGAGAAAAACGAGCTCGAAAGGGAGCAAGGCGAGGCACCGCCGCCGATAGCAAGCGCGAAACCCGGCGCCTGCGCGTCGGGGGGCGGTCGCGTGGGCGACCACGTTTCCCGCGCATACTTTCCACGCCAAAGCGGGGAGTACTGCGTCGACCCGCACGGCGACACCCGCTCGTACGGCGCCGAAGCGGGGGGGCCGCTCGACAACGCGTGCCTTGAGCTTTTCAATGGAGAATGTGAGCTGTACAAGGGCTACGGGCTCGATCGCGTCGTGACCCTGCGCTACGTGGATGGCTCCGGGTCTCCGGGAGCGGTGAACGTGAACTTGTCTCGTTTCGAGACCGCTTCCGGCGCCTACGCGTTCTTTACCAAGCGCGTGATCGCCGATTCGGACCCGGCCGTAGCCGCGCCGAAGCCTCTCGAAGCAGGGACGGCTGGCGCGATAGGAACCGGGATTGCGTACGTCCAGCGGGGCAAGCACGTGGCCGAGCTCAGCTACACCAACGAGCTCGAGTCGCCGGACCAAATCAGGGAGTCGAGCGGCCGCGTGCTGCCGCGCTTGGCGCGCGACGTGGGCTCGCGCCTGCCCGGACCGGACGCTTTGCCCCAAGCCGTCACGGTGCTCCCCGAGCAGCATCGCATCCCGCTCGGCGTCGCCTACGAGTTCGGTGATTTGTTCGGCGTCAGGGGAGCCGGAGCAGGCGCCGTCGGCTATTATCGGGAAGGGGAGCGCCGCTACCGCATCTTCGCGGCCGCGCGCGGTGACGAGCCGGCCGCGAAGGACGTGTTCAAGTCTCTGCTCAAGGCGGAGGGCGCGGCGCCGCTGAAAAAGCTTCCGTACAGTGCGCTCCGCCTGACGCGCCTTTCCGAAGACGCTCGCAAGACGACGTGGATCATCGGCGCTACCGGTCGCTACGTCATGGGGGTCGGCGACGAGGAGCTCGCGAGCGGAGCGGAGGACGCCACGCGGCTTTCGGACGACGAGAAGCAGAAGCGGCTCGGCGACCTCTTGCAACAGGCGACTCGCCCCGAACAATCGTCAGATACGGGCAACTGAATCGCGAGGCGCCCCGCGCCGCGCTACGCTGAAGCGTCGAACAGAGACCTTCACGAGACAGGACTTCGAGCGTGGATTTCGAGCTTCCCGAGGCGCACCGCCTGCTGAGACAAACCGTTCGTGAGTTTTGCGAGCGCGAGGTTCGCCCGCGCGCCAAGGCGTGGGATGCCGAGGAACGCTTCCCGTCGGAGATCGTGCCGCGCCTCGCCGAACTCGGCTTGCTCGGTATTCGCATCCCCGAACAATACGGCGGTGCCGGGATGGACATGCTCGCGTACGCCCTGTGCGTCGAGGAGTGCGCCCGCGTGGATGGTTCCTTGGCCCTCACGGTCGCGAGTCACAATGGTCTCGGCACCGCTCACATCCTTTACTACGGAAGCGACGAACAGAAGCGACTCTACCTGTCCGCGGCGGCGCGCGGCGAGAAGCTCGCCGCCTGGGCGCTGACCGAGCCGGGCTCGGGCTCCGACGCCGCCGCCCTCCGGACCACGGCGCGGCGCGACGGCGACTCCTGGGTGATCCAGGGCACCAAGATGTTCATCACGCAAGGGTCGGTCGGGGGCTTTTGCGTGGTGCTGGCGCGGACGAACCACGACGTGGCGCCGCAACGCGGCATCACCGCATTCATCGTCGATACCGACACGCCGGGCTATTCGGCCAGCAAGAAACTCGAGAAGTACGGCTGCCGCTCCAGCGACACGGTGGAAGTGACCCTCGACAACGTGCGAGTGCCGGACGAGGCGAGGCTCGGCGCGCTCGATCACGCCTTCATCGACACGATGCGCATCCTCGACGGAGGGCGGGTGTCGATCGCGGCGATGGCGCTCGGGCTCGGCCGTGGAGCGCTCGAGATGGCCGTCCGCTACGCCCGCGAGCGCGAGGCGTTCGGCAGCGCGATTGCCGAGTTTCAGTCGATTCGCTTCATGCTGGCGGACGTGAAGACCGAGCTCGACGCCGCGGAGCTCTTGATCCACCGCGCCGCGCTGCGCAGCGATCGGGGCAAGGCGTTCACGGCCGAAGCTTCGATGGCGAAGCTTTTCGCGAGCGAGGCGGCGACGCGCGCCTGCAACGTCGCTTTGCAAGTTCACGGCGGCTACGGCTACACGCGCGAGTTCGACGTCGAACGCCACCTGCGCGACGTCAAGCTGTGCGAAATCGGCGAGGGGACGAGCCAGGTTCAGCGGATCGTGATCGCGAAGCACCTGTTCCGCCGCTAGCTACTCCGTGCGTTGGATGACGTGGAAGCCAAAGGGCGTCTCCACGACATCGCTGAGCTTACCGGGCTCGAGCGCGAACGCCGCTTCGGAGAATGCCGGCACCATCTGTTTGGCGTTGAAGCGGCCGAGGTCGCCGTGATTCTGCGCCGCGCTCGGGTCGTCCGAGTATTTCGCGGCCACCCCCTCGAAGGGCTCGCCGTTCTTGAGCCGCTCGATGACTTCCTGCATGCGCGCGAGCGCCTCTTCCCGCGTTCGCGTCACGTCGGGCGCGGCCTTGGTCGCGCCGCGGAATGCAACGAGCACGTGCCGCGCGCGAATTTCCGCGGGCGCGCCGGCGCTCCGCGCTCCGCTCGCGCGCTGCGGCGCCGACAAGCGCGGGCGCGGGGCTTCCGGCACGTCCGGAACTTGGCCCGGCCCTCCGAAGGGAGTGACGACGCAGCCGCTGGCCAGCAAACACGCCGCGACTGCGCGCGCGGCGCTACTGAGTGCGATGAATGACATGAAAGCCGAAGGGCGTCTCGACGATGCCTGAGATTTCGCCCGGCTTCAGCGCGAACGCCGCTTCCGAGAACTGCTTGACCATGCTGCGCCGCCCGAAGCGTCCGAGCTTGCCGCCTCGCTGCGCCGCGCCGGGTTCATCGCTGTAGTTTCCGACGACCTTTTCGAAGGGCGTGCCCTTCTTGACCTCGGCCAAGGCTTGCCCCGCGCGGGCGCGCGCCTCTTCCTTGGTTCGCGCGACGTCCGCTGCGGCGCGCATCGAACCTTTGTATTGAACGAGCAGATGGGCCGCCTCTATCCTCTCCTCGTCCGCAAGCTTCGCGCTCGGGGAATTGGGACGCAGATCGACTTTGCGCACGGTGGGCTCGGGCTTCTCCGTCGCGGCGCTCTCGCTCTCGGCGCTCGCGGAAGACGTGCTCGACGGTGGCGATTTCGGACTCGAGAGAAAACCGAAGCCTCCCAGCAAGCCCAGCACAACGAGTCCAATCAGGACGGCCCACGGAGCCCAATCCGGCAACCAGTCGTCCGAGTCGTCATCGCCTCGCCGGCGTGTGGCGCGTCGCGACCGTTCCCTGTCTTCCTCCTCGTCGTCTTCCTCCTCCTCATCGTAGTCGTCGTCGTCGTCTTCCTCGTCGTCTTCCTCGTCGTCTTCCTCGTCTTCCCCGTCTTCCTCCTCGTGGTCGCGGTCCGACCGGCCGCGAGCCTCGGCGTCGCCCGTCTTACGGGAAGTCTGGGTAGGGGTCTTGCTCGGACTTTTTGCCGGCGCCGTGGCTTTTTCCGTGGCCTTCTCGGTTTCAGTGGACTTGCCGGTTTCGCCGTCGGCGTCGTCCACCTGGTCGCTCTTGGCAGTCTCGCTCTTTTCCTTTTTCGCCGCGCCGGCTTGCTCTCCGCCGGAGGCCTTCACAAGGTCGGCGGCTTTGGAACCCTTCCCGAGTTTCTTTTCGTCGTCAGTCATCCTGCCTCACAAGCATTGCGTCAACGGAGCTCCGCCCAGGCGTTGGTTACCACCGGCTCGGGCCGACCGCCGGCGAAGCTTTGCACGACGGACCGGGATTGGTCGACCTGGAAGCCAAGCGTCCGGATCGAGTCGCCGGGCCAAACGGGCTTCTTGAACTGGACGTGGAGTGCCCGGAGGCGGCTCGCGTCTCCGGCGCATTGGCCGGCAATCACGGCGCGGGCTACGAAGCCGAACGTGCAAAGCCCGTGCAGGATCGGGCCATCCAGGAAGCCCGCGGCGCGGGCGACGTCGGGGTCGGCGTGGAGCGGATTGAGGTCGCCCGACAATCGATACAAAAGGGCTTGCTCCGGGCGTGTCTCGAGCGTCACTTCGAAGCTCGGATGCTCTCTGTCGAGAGGTTCGGGCACTTCGGTTTTCGGCGGCCTCGGGCCGCCGAAGGCACCGCCGTCCCGCACCAGGATCGACCACGAAGTTTCGCCCACGAGGGCGCCGTCGAGATGCGTTGCGGTCGAGAACGCGAGCAGTCCGAGTCGCTTCATGTCGTAGACGCCGTCGATGGTGCCGACGGTGGAGAGCCGACCGCGCGGCGGGAACTCCGCGTGGAGACGCACCGACTGGCCGTGGTGCACGACGCTCGCGAGGTTCGCCCCGGCGCGGCCCAAGAGGCGACCCAGGGCCGCGTAGGCCGGAACTACGGCGAAGGTCGGGAAGACCCGCGGCCCTCGACCTTCGTACAGAAAGTCGAGCTCTTCCCGGCCGATTCCGATACCGAGCGCGTAGAGCACCGTCGTTCTGAAGTCGTACTCGAATTCGAGAACTTCGGTCTTGTATCCGACGGAGGACGCGTCGAGGCTCATCCCTGATCCACCGCTATTAGTCGCCAAGCGGTAGCCCGCCAAGGCTCGCGACGTCAATCCTCTCGAGCGGCGGCTTTCGGCGCTTCGAAACTGCCCGTGTTAGAGCTGTTCGAAACCCTGCAAGAACTTCTCGATCTCGGGGGAGTCCCCCTACGAGCTTGGGTGCTTGCCTGGGCTCGCGTGGCGCCGGCGCTCGTCCTCGTTCCGGCCTTCGGGCTGCTCGCGCTGCCCGCCCCAACCCGCGTCGCGCTCGGCTTGGCGCTCGGCCTCGGAGTGGCGCCCGCGCTCATCCCGACGGTGAGCGACGCCGGTTCGTTGGCACTCGCCGTCATGACCGAGGCGCTGCGTGGACTGCCCGTCGCTCTGACGGCCGCGACGGCGCTTTGGGTCGCAACGATGGCGGGCGGCGCGATCGACGATTTTCGCGGTGCCAGAGACTCGGCGCACCTTCCCAACGTCGAGCCCAACGCCACGCCGCTCGGTGCCGTCTTCGCAATGCTCGCCGCGATTGCGTTTCTGCAGGGAGGCGGAGCCGCCCGCGTCGCGGGCGCGTTGGTTGCGCCGGAGAGAGGCGTGCTCGGGCCGCTCGGACGCTCGGTGGCAAGCTTGACTCACGGCATCGAAATAGCCGTCGCGGTCGCGGCGCCGATCGCGGTCGTTGCGATCGTGGTCGAAGTAGGGCTCGCCTTGATCGCGCGCGCCGCCAACCCCGCGTACCTGCTGCCGGTGTTCGCGCCGCTCAAAGCCGTGCTCGTCCTCGGCGCCACGCTCTTGCTGCTCGATCGCATGCTCGAGCTCCTGGTGCTCGTCGCCGCGCGCGTGCCGTGATGCCGGCGCCGCTGCGCCTTGCGCGTTCAGAGCTCGGTTCTGTAGCTGATGTTCACGCCGAGCGTGAACGCCGAATTCTGCCCGGTCAGGGACGCTTCGTCGCCGAGTGGGTCCGTTTGAGGCTCGGCGGGCAAGAACCACGTGCCGTAGCGCAGCGCGGCTCCGGCGGACCAGTGTTGCGCGAGGCGCACGGCGACGCCGGCACCAAGGCCCAGTGAGTAACCTTCGGTGCTGAGGGTCACGCCGCGCGGGCCGATCAGCGCCTGCCCTTGGTCGAAGCCTTGATCCGAAGAAAACTTGTCGCTGACCACGACCAGGCCTCCCAAGAGCCCGACCCAGGCTTCGACTCGTTCACCTACGTACGGGTAGTAGCGGCTGGCCGCTTCGAACAAGAAGTAGCCGCGCCGGTGATCGCGCTCGATTCCCTCGATCTCGCGCCGCGGCGCGTCTTGCGTCGGAATCAGCCCGAGCGTGATGCCGGCGCCGACCGCCCAGCGCAGGTTCGGACGGTAGAGCTGCCACACTTCTATGATCGGGCTCGTGTCACCGCGTTCACAGCCCGATGCCGAACGTTCCACGCACACCTCGGCGCGCGGCAAGGTGAGCCAGCCGAGTCCCACTTCGGCCATGCCGGTGGGTCGGGTCAGCGCGGCGAAACCGCGCGTGGGTCTGGGTGACTCCTGGGGCGTCGGATCGTCGGCGCGAGCGGGGACGGCCCAAACCAGCGGCGCGAGCGCCGTGGTTGCAAAAAAGACTCGTCGGGCCCGTCGCGGCATGCGCGTTCTCCGCGCGCTCGGCATTTCACGAGCGGTAGAGGTAGCGTCCACTGGGCGCGGAGCGACCATGGGTCCGACATGCTAGCACGCCGCCCTCGCGACGAGCTTTGCCGTGCAACGGCGAAATACACGGGTTCTCGAAAATCGGATGGAACTTCCCCCGCGCGGCACTAGGCTCCGCCCGCCATGAGCGACGATTCAGCGGAACGCGCCGTCGACGAGACCGGCGCCGTTGCCGGTTCAGCCGGCACCGCCGGTGTCTACCGCGTCGAGCTCCCTGAGTTCGAGGGGCCGCTGGATCTGCTGCTCCACTTGATAAGGGAGCACGAGCTCGACGTCCTGGACATTCCGATCGGGTTCATTGCCGAGAAGTTCGTCGAGTACATCACGTTGATGCAAGAGCTCAACATCGACATCGCCAGCGAATACTTGGTGATGGCGGCCACGCTCGCCCACATCAAGAGCAAGATGGTGCTGCCGGCGTCGCCCAACGACCAGGACGATGAGAGCGAAGAAGAACTGGATCCGCGGGCCGATTTGGTGCATCGCTTGCTCGAGTATCAGAAGTACAAGCACGCCGCCGAGGATCTCGGGACTCGCGCCGTGCTCGGCCGCGACGTCTTTGGTCGCAGCGTTTCGGCTCCATCCGTGGATGGACCCGCGCCGCTCGCGCCGGTGAGCCTGTTCAAGTTGCTCGACGCCTTTCAGGCCGTCCTCAAGCGGGCCAAGGGCCTCGTCGACCACGAGATCGACCTCGACCGTTTCACCATCACCGACCGCATCCACCAACTATCCGAGCGGTTGGCGCAGCGCCGGCGTATCAGCTTCGAAGAGCTGTTCGAGGGTCAGAAAACGCGCGCCGAGCTCATCCTGACGTTTCTGGCCCTCTTGGAGATGACTCGCTTGCGCGTAACCCGCCTCAGCCAAGATACGCCGCTCGGCGCCATCTACGTCGAGCTCGCGGTGAGCGAGAACGACGGCACGAAAGAAGGCGAAAACGAGCCGAGCGGCGAGTCTCTCGACCGGCCTCCCGGCGAGCACGCGTCGATACCCGAAAGCACGGAGCCCGACTGAAATCATGGCGAAAGGCAAGACGGCAGTCACACCGAAGACCTCCACGCACGACGTGGAGCCTCTGCCGGTCCCGGAGGACGCTGAGCCCGAGCCGCAGCACGGCTCGGAAGAGGAGCGCGCGGAGGCATCCGAGGAACCCGAATCGGACCACGCGTCCGGGGACGAAGAGCAGACGCGCCAGTTTCTCAAGGGCCTGCTCGAGTCGATCCTTTTCGTGTCCGAACGGCCGCTCGAGCTTCGAGAGCTCGCTCGCGCGTGCCGCCTCGACCGCAAGCGCACCACGGAATTGCTCGAAGAGCTGCGCGCCGAGTACGAGGAGCGCGGCGTGTACGTTCAGGAAGTCGCGGGCGGCTACGCTTTCAGGTCCGCGCCGCGCTATGCGTCGTACGTTCGGCATTTCCTGGCGCAGCGCCCGGTACGCCTCTCCCGCGCGCAGCTCGAAACGCTGGCAATCGTGGCTTACCGGCAGCCCATCACTCGGCCCGAGGTGGACGATATTCGGGGCGTCGATTGCGGGCCGGTGATCAAGGGCCTCCTCGAACGGGAGCTGATTCGAATCTTGGGGAAGAAGGACGAGCCGGGCCGGCCGATGCTCTACGGAACGACGCCGGCGTTCATGGAGCTTTTCAATTTGAGGAGTCTGCAAGAGCTGCCGACGCTCAAGGAATTCACCGAGCTCAGCGACGAGAGCCGGCGCCTGTTCGAAACAGAAACGGGTGAGACGATGACAGCGGGAACACTCGAAGAAGCGCTCGGGCTCACGAGCGACGATACGGCGGGCGAGGAGTCGGACGGGTCGGAGCAGGACTCCGAAGCGGAGCCGTTCGACGCGGGCGTCGAAGGTTCGCCCCCCGAACGGGAGACGGAACCTGACGACGAAGACGACGAAGACGACGACGAAGACGACGACGAAGACGACGAAGACGACGAAGACGACGAAGACGACGACCGCAAGTGAGCGTCAGCCCTCGTCTTGTATTGGGTCTTCGTAGCGCGCGGCCAATGCGGCGGTCTCCGCAAGGAGATCGGGGTGGGCGACCAGCTTCCTCACCACGCGCCAGAGCTCCGGGTCCGCAAGGGCGGCGAGGGGCGCGACGGATTTGCCGGATGCGCCCGCCCGGGCTGGAAGCGAGTTCGGCGAGACGTCCTTGCGGTTGCGCAACGCCTCCATGAGGCTCACGTGACGCTTGGTGGGGAAGCGTTCGCCCGCTTCCCACGACAGGAGCTCCTTGATCTCGACTCCAAGGTGCTCGGCCAGCGCGCGCACGGTGAGCTTGAGCTCGGATCGCAGAGCTTTGACATCGTCGGCCAGCACGGCGGCGGGAACCTAGCACGCAACCGGTGCCGAGAGGCACCGAAGCTTGGCCATGCTCCCACTTCGCCGGGTCCTCCTCGCGCCGCTCACTTGTCTGGCCAGTTGTGGCCCACCCGAGCTGTCGGAGGTCGACGGTCCACCCAGAGTCGACCTGAATCCGCAGGCTCCCTTGAACGCTGTCGCCCCTGCTCTCTCGTTCACGATGTCCGGCATTCGACGTGGCTCGATACCCGTAGTCCTCGAGGGCGAGCCGAGCGCGACGGACCTCGGTCGTTTGCGCCGTGACGACTTGACGGGGCCTTTGAACGAGCGAATCGTCCCGGCCGTTTGGTGGTCCGGGGTCGAGGGTTTCGTCACCGTGACGCCAGTTCGCTGGCTCGAGGACGAGGCGACGTATTCACTGGTGTCACCGAACGCCGGCGTCTTGGCCGCGGTCGAGGTGCGCCCGGGTGCGCCGCGGCTCGAGCGCTTGTGGCCTCCCGCGAGCGTTGCCGTATCCGACGGCCGCGCCGTCCTGTGCGGAGCGCGCGCGGAGGCTTCGGACCGCGCCGTCGAGCTCGGGCCCGGCGTGGTAGCCGGCGTCGTTCGATCGGGTATCGGAGCGAGCGGCATGGCGATGGACCGATGCATCACGGTGGTGGCAGAAAGCCTGGAGGAAGCTGGCGATTTCCTGCTCTTGCCCCGAGACCTTTCGGGCGTCGCGGTCGATCCGTCGCCCATCGAGCTCGCCGAGCCGTTGGACGTCGAGCCGCTCGCTTGCACTGATGACGAGCTGGACGTCGGTGCGGGTTGCGTTACCGCGTTCGACAACCGGCTCCTCGTGCGCACCAACGGTCTTCCCGCGCTCTGGGCGCTCGTGCTCGACGGGCGAGAATTCCTGGAGGTCGCGCAAGGAGCAGAGCTCACCGTACCCGACCTTCAGCCGGGCGTTGCGGTCTCGATGCGCGGCCTCGTTCTGGACGCGGCGGGCGAAGAGTTTTCGATCGACGGGGAGATTGCCCTCGCCGAGCCGGCAGGCGCGCCGGTCATTGGCGAAGTCTACGCGGACGCCCTGGGTCCGGAGCCGGGTCAGGAGTGGGTGGAGCTCGTGAACGTCGGTGCCGGCGCGGTGGATCTCCGCGGCTGGATGCTCGAAGACGCGACCGCGGCGAGCGCGCTTCCCGCCGCGACGCTCGCTCCCGGCGCCTACGGCGTCGTCTTGACTCCCGACTACGACGTGACGCTCGATCCGGCGCCGGCCCGTGACGCGGTGCTGCTTTTCGTGGACAAGATCGGCGGCCAGGGGCTGACCAATTCCGGCGAGGCGCTCCGGCTGGTAGATCCTACGGGCAAGGTTCGGTCTCGCTTTCCGGCGCGTGCGGCGCGCCCCGGGGTCAGCGCCGCCCGAAGATTCCCGTGGTCGTCTGACTCGGACGCCACCGCTTTCGGGCGCCACGCACCGCCCGGCGCGTCTCCGGGGTCTCCCAACGTGCTCGAGGCCGAATGAGTCGCTTCAGCTCCCCGCGATGGTCATGCTCGCGACGCGAAACGTGGGCGCCGCGGTGGCGGTCTTGAGTTCGAGATCGTCGGCGATAGCGTCGATACCCTTGAGCATGGTGTCCAAGTTCGCGGACACCGTGACTTCGCTCACCGGGAACGTAAGTCTCCCGTTTTCGATCCAGAAGCCGGAAGCGCCGCGCGAGAAATCTCCGGTGACCGGGTTGAATCCGAACCCCATCATCTCGGTGACGTATAGGCCGCGCTGCGTGCTCGAAATCAGCTGCTCGCGGCTCGTGTCTCCCGCCCGGAGCACGAAGTTCGTGGTCGTCGCGGAAACCGATCCGCCCGACCGCGAAGCGTTTCCCGTCGAGGCTCGCGCCAGTTTTCGTGCGCTGTAGCTGTCGAGCAGGAAGGTCTTGAGCTCGCCGCCCTCGACGACCACGTTGCGGCGGCCGGGGAGCCCTTCGCCGTCGAAGGGCCGTGAACCGGGTGCGCGCGCGATGAGCGGGTCGTCCGTGATCTCGACCAACGGACTGGCGACGGCGCTGCCCTCGCGGTCGCAGAGGTAGCTCGACTTGCGCCACACGGCGCCGCCGAGGATGCAGCCGGCGAAGGTCCCGAGAATGGAGCGCGCGACGTCTTGATCGAAGACGACGGGTGCTTCGGTCGTATCCACCTTGCGCGGACCGAGCTTGGCAAGGGTGCGGCGCGCGGCCTCGCGTCCGACGGCTTCGGCGTCCTCCAGCTCCGCGAGATGACGGCGCGCGCTCCAGTAGTGTCCGCGCCTGCGCTTGCCGCCGGTATCTTCGACCACCGGCGACACGACCAGGGAAACGTACGAGCCCCGCTGAGCTCCGATGAAACCGTTCGACAAGACGAGGACGGAAGTTCCCGTGGTGCGTGCGAAGGTCGCGCCTTCGCTCAGCTTGATGCGCGGATCGGAGCTCAGCGCGGCAGCTTCGGCCTTGCGCGCCTGCTCGATCGCGTAGTCGGCCCGCACTCGTGTCACCGCCTCGTCGTAGAGGTCGAGATCGGTGAATGGCGGCTTGGCAAGGCGATCGGCGTCCGCCGGCCCGGCGTAGGGGTCCGGCTGGCTCAGTTCCACCAGTGCGAGCGCATCGGTTACACAGCGCTCGATTCCCGCCGGCGAAAGATCGCTCGTGGACGTCACGGCCACGCACTGGTTTTTCATCACTCGCAAGGCGACGCTGCGATGACCGGCCTCCTCGATCAACTCGGGTTCGCCGAGGCGGATGCGCGCGCTGAGCTCCCATCCGGAACGCGCCGATGCTTCGGCGACTTCGGCCCCCGCGGCTCGGGCTCGAGCGGCGATTCGCGAAGCGAGCTCTACGAGTTCCGTCGTGTCTTCTTCGGACATGCGCGGCGTGTTAGCACGCGCCCCGTGCCGCGCACAGCCCGCGTCTAGGTCAGAGTCAGGCGTTTCAGGGCGCGGGCCGTCCAAAGCACGCCGGCGATCAAGACGGCATGCATCCACAAGAGCGCGTAGCCGAGCTCGCTCCCCGCGGCGGCGCGCGTGCCGAAGTCGCCGTGGTATTGGGCGTACGTGGCGTGAATGCCCAGGCGCGGCAAGAGCGCGAGCATCGCGAGCAACGCTCCGGCGGCCGGCAGCACGGCAGCGAGCGCAACCCAGCGCAGGTGGCGCGCGCGCGCCTTGCGCAGCGCGGCGGCGAACCCCGCGGGTACGCTGGCGACGTCGACGAGCACGAGCGCCAGGTCGACTGCGCTCGGTAAGCGCCGGCTATCGACCAGGTACGCAAAAGACCAGTCCGGCGAGAACGCCAGGAAGTACCCGCAGACGGGCGCGTAGATGAGGACGCTGAAAGCGGTGACGACGATGAGCGCGCGGCTCGCGATGCCCGAGCCGCGACCCTTGGCCAAGCTATCGGCGGCGGCGTACGCCAATCCGGCGCCCAGCGCGAAGCCGACGGCAGGGGCGATGAACGCGGGCACGCGCGGAGCAAACCACGGTCCTCTCCGTTCGAAAAGAGCGCTAGTGGGACTTGTGCCCCAGCCCAACTTCCGCATGTTCTAGGTCCTTGTCACCACCGTGTTCTTTAGCCGCAACGGGTTCTTGGGAGGGGCTGGTGCAGCCCCTCCCCCCGATCGGCTG
>DASWGX010000366.1:0-6294 GCA_036393455.1 Polyangiaceae bacterium | reverse complement strand
ACGGGCGATGTTCGCCATCACACGGAGCTCGGGCGCCGCGTACGTGCCCTCGAGCTGGGCGCTCGCCGAAACGACTCCGTCGACGCCGGCGAGACGAAGCATGGGCGGCCACTCGGTCACCGCGCGCGGCACGACCCCGAGGCTCACGCTGACGTTCGCGCGGCGCCAGGCGTCGGGCCATGAGGCGAAGCGCCTTGCGGTGCTCTCGGGGAGTCGGATTTCCGCCGTGCCGCGGGCGAGATCGCCCATGCCGTCGAAGAACCGCGAGCGGAGCGACAGGCGCCGGTCTGCTTCGCTCGCGGCTGCGCCGAGGTCGACGTCGACGCCGGAGAGCGACCAAGGCGCGACGTTTTTCGCCAGCTCGGGATCCTTCGAGGCTCCGGCGCTGCGCCGTTCACCCACGAGCGCGAGGGACTCCGTCGTCACGTCCAGAGCCACGCGCCCGCTTTCGCCTTCGCCGCGAGCGAGCTCGAACCTCAGCGTTGCCTTGCCGCTCGCACTCTCGAGCGGCAGCGCGGTGAGCGGGAGCAGCGGCGCCAGCCCGTCGAGGACCAGATTGGCCACGACGGTCACGCGTCCCCGGAACTGCTCGAGATCCAGCGCCTCGGGCGGAATGCGTCGGACCTCCACTCGATCGAAGGTCGCGCGGAGCCTCGAGCCTTGATAGTGAGCGTCGAGCTTGCCATCGAGCATGCCCTCCTCGATCTCGGCGTCGACCTTGCCCCGGAGTCCGCGCAGCGGGCCGTACTCGAGATCGCGAAAAGTCCCACGGACGAAGCCGCTCGGCCCCGCCCGGGTCTGGCGATAGCGGGCGCTGAGACTGACCTTTCCGGACGGCAGCTCGACTTCCTTGCCGAGGGGCAAGTCGAGCGATTCGAACGCCTGCCGGAGGTCGAAGTCGTCGGCGCGAAGCTCGAGCGCGCGTAGCGTGTTGCCGAACTCGAACGAAGCCTCCGCGACGCCGCCGCCGGGGGTCTCGATTCTAACGTCCCGCCCGCGTATACCGCCGTCGTCGGCGCCGAGAGAACGCGCGCTGACGCGGACCGGCCCGCGCCCGTCGCCGTGGAACACGAGTTCGGTGCCCCGCACACGAAAGCGAGGCTCGAGCGTCAGCTCCGTGTGCAGCGTCAGCCGCACCGGCCGTCCGAAGCTCGCCGTCACGGCGAGACGCTCGGGCGTCCCCCAGAGCTTCACGCGCCCTTGCTCGTAGCCCTCGCCTCGGAAGCGCAGACTCGCGAGCCGCAGAGCGAGCTCGATGCGCGGCGATTCGACGCGACCCACCGCGCTGGCATCGAGCTCGACGCGCCGCGCGGAGACTTCTCGGACCTTTGCCTCGGCGAAGCTCCCGCGCGCCGTTGCTCGGAGCTCGCCCTCTGCGGCGTCGAAGCGCACGCGCGTCTCGAGGTGCCCGGAAACGCGCGCCCCCGACGCCAGGTTCACGAGACGGCGAGGCTCGTCGAGCTCCGTCGAAGAAGACACTTCGACCAGGGGAGCCGCCCGAGCTCCGCCCTGGCGGACCGCATAGGCGATCTCGGTGCGAGCGCCGGGCTCCAGAAGGTGCGCCTTTCCGTCGGTGCGCCAAGCCCCGTCGCGGTCGAGCTCGAACGACCCATCGACGTCCGCCGGCGGAAGCTCGAAGACGCCGACCGACGCCGGCGGCGCTCGGATCCGATAGCGAGCCATCACGGCTGCTTCCCGATCGAACGAGACTTTCGCCTCGGCGGAGAACGACACGGCTCCGGCCGGCGCCCGCGGGTCGAGTAGCGACGGATCGAGTGCATCGACGTCGAGCGTGACGTCAGCGCTCTTTTTCTCGACGTCGACCGCGGCGTGCGCGCGCACGGTCCCTTCCCGAAGCCCGATCTCGGCATCCAGCTTTGGATTTTGCAGCGTACCGGCGAGCCGCGCCTCGAGCGCGACGGGGGCCTGGAGCTTGCTCTCCGGCAAGAGCTTGCGAAGCGCTGCGGGCTCGAGCGCCGGGACACTCAACGTGCCGGTAACGGCCTCCCCGGCGAGCTTGGCCGTCAAGCTCACGCTCGCTCCGGCGCTGCCGCCGCCGAACTTCGCCTCGATCAAGCGCTCGCGCGGCGCCGCTTCGAGCGGAAGCTCGAGCCGCAGCGAAGCCGTCCCGGCGAGCTCGAGTTTTCGCGGCAGACCGCGCGCCCGCAGGCGCGCACGCTCGACGTCGAGGGACACCGCGGCCGAGTCGACCGTGAGCGACGCGAGCACGTCGTCGATGTCCGCGTCGACAGCGAAGCCCGATAGGCGACCGTGCACCCAGCCATGCTGGAGCTCGAAGGCGCGAACGGCGACGTGCGCGGCGCCACCCTGTGACGGCGCGCTCGGGCGTCGTGGTTGGAACGCCTGCGCGAGCGTCGGAGCTCCTTCGCCGTCGTCGATCAACTTCACGCGCACGTAGCGCGCTTCTACCCGGTCGATGTCGATGCGAGTCGTCTCCGGGCGGCTCACGAGCAGCTGCCACACCAGGGGCACGACCGGCATCTCGACCTCGAGCCCCTCGACCTCGAGCACGCGCCGGCCCGCCGCGTCGATAACGACGCCGTCGACGTCGGCAGCGCCGCCGAAGCCGACGCGACCCACGCTCCTTATTCGTAGCTCGCCGCGAAACGTCGAGGCGAGCAGGAGATTGACGCGCTGTACGAGCTCTCCGCGGCCGAGTTCGGTGTTGACGAGCGCGAGCAAGAGCAGACACGCAGCGAGCACGAGCGCAAGCACGGCACTCGCGCCGCGCACGAGCCAGCGCGCGACGCGACGCAAACCTTTGCGCGGCTTCGAGCGGCGCATCAGAACGGCACTCCGATGCCCAGCGCAACCGCGATGGGCAAGCCGAAGGTCTCGTCCGGGACTCCCTCGCCGGACGCGTCGGCCGGCGCTTGAACGCCGGGGATCCGATAGCCGATGTCGAGCCGGATGGGACCGACGGGCGTCTCGTAGCGAAAGCCGAATCCGGAGCTCAGGTGCGGCCGATCGAAGCGAAACGACACAAGCTCGGGCGACACGTCGCTGGCGTCGGTGAACAGCGCCCCTCGCAGCGGACCGAGCAGCGGAAAGCGCAGCTCGATACTGGCTTCCCAGAGCGTGAAGCCGCCGAGCGGAAGCTCGCAGCGCGCCCGCGAAAAATCGGGGCTGTCCGGCAGGCAGCTTCCGCTGATTTCGGCGGAGCTCTGGCCGGGATTGAAAAAGGGGACGACGCCGTGGGGGCCGATCTCGCGCGCGCGATAGCCGCGATTGGAGATTGGCCCGCCGGAGAACAGCCCGCGCAGAAACATCAGCTGCACGTCCTCCACCCATTCGGCGCGCGTGGCGTCACCGGGCTGCCCGGTGGCAGCGTTGGGTGCCACCGTATCGCCGTAGTTCTGGGCGAACAGGAAGCCGAGAGCGCCGCGCAGCGCGAGCGTAAGATGCCGTCCGAGCGGGACGAAGAAGCGCGCCTCGGGTTCTATCTTCACGTCGCGGGCGTCTCCGCCGACGCCGGCAGCCTGCAGCGTGTTCTGGAAGTACGCTCCCGAATGCGGCTGTACGTCGTCGTCCCTGAAGTCGAGCTTGTTCAGTAGCTCCGGGTAAGAAACGATGGCCGTCCCCAGATCGGGGTCGAGCGTCCCGGCATAGGTGAACGGCCGCGATACTTGCACGTTGTGCGACAGCGACCCGTAGAGCCGCTTGTACTGACGCTCGAGGCCCGCGCCGACTCGGAAGTCCTGATAGCCGAGGATGGGCGCGCCGGGATCGGGATCCTGACTGAGCAGCACCGGGTAGACGCTGGCCTGAGCGCGCAAGAGCGCGTTGGTGCGCGCCTCGAGGAAGCTCGGTTGTCGCAGCTCCGAGCGCACCCGACCTTGCAAGAGCAGTCGGTCGGGGGCCTCTAGCTCCGGAATTCGCGTCGGATACAGCACGATGCCGGGAACCGCCTCGATCAGGAAGTTCTGCAGGCCGCCGAGCAAGTTTCTATGTTCCCAGCCGACCGTCAGGTGAACGTCGGTGCGCAGCGTGTCCGCGTGCAGACCGCCTCCGAGGCGCACACTACGCAGCTTGCTCGGCGCCACGACGACGCGGACCGGAACCGAGGTCGGAAGTGCCTCCGCGTTTCGTCGCGCCTTGCGCCGTCCCCTCCGGGGCAAGTCCGGCTTCACGCTCACGGAGCTGAAGACACCGAGCCCCAATACCGCCTGCTCGGCGGATTCGAGCGCCGACTCCGAGTACGGTTCGCCGCGTGTGATATCGAGCGCGCGACGTACCGGCGCCTCGGGTATCGGTCCGAGACCATCGATCGTCACTTCACCGAAACGGGCGCGCGGGCCGGGAGTGACCCAATAGCCGACGGAAGCCAGACTGCGCGGCAGATCGACGCGCGCACGGCGCCTCACGCTGGCGTACGCGTACCCCTGGTCGCTGAGGACGCGCCGGATGCCTTCGCTCGTTTCCGCGAACTGCTCTTCTTCGAAGCGATCGCCCACGCCGAGCACCAGGAGCGAAGCTTCGCGACATTCCGTCGCGAGCGGCAGCTCGAGACCGTCGAGCCCGTGCACGTCGACACGTCCGACCACGACCGGAGCACCTTCCTCCACGATGATCGACACTTTCACGTGCCGATCGCCCCAGTAGGCGACACGCCCGGCGCGCACGCGCGCTCGGTAAAAGCCACGGCTCCGATAGTAGCGCTCGATGCGCTGGAGATCGGCTTCGAGCACGTATCGATTGAAGACCTGATGGTCGTACAGCACGCCGCCGAAGAAACCCAGGAAACGCGGTGACTCGCGGCTTGCCATGCTTTCTTCGATCTCGTCGGCTCCTATTGCGCTGTTGCCTTCGACGTCGATGCTGCGAATGGCGTACCGGCGATCGGGAATCGAAGTGCAGGCCGAAAGCCCCAGCAGTAAAAGCCCGTACTTTCCTGAACCGATCGGTTTGAAGCGATGGAGCCGCCGGCAAACGCGCGCACGGCTGCAATCGAGCATGGTCGCCAGTTTGGCAAGGACCGTGCCACGCTCTTGGTCCGATGCGTGCTTGACTCGTCGCGTGACTCCGCGCACCGAAACCAGTACCGCTTGGGCTCACGCGACCGTTCTGGCCTTGGTTTGTGGCGCGTGCGCTCCCGCCTTGCGCGAACCCGCAACGACCGTGCACGCCAGCAACGATTACGTCCTCGTGCCGTACCCGGCTCCCGCCGCGCTAGTCGAGGTGGCTGGAGAGCCGCCCGACGATAGTTGCGTCTGGATCGACGGACACTGGGCGTGGCGCGGCGGGCACTACGTCTGGAATCGCGGCGGCTGGGTCCTTCCGCCCGAAGGGCTCTACTACGCGCCCTGGGAATCTGCGTTCGCTCGCGACGGCCGTCTCCTGTTCGCGCAAGGTACCTGGTACGACGCCACCGGCCGCAAAGTGCCCGCACCGGACATCGTCAAGCCGGCGCGCACGCCGCCGAACGAAGTCACGAGCGAGTTCCAAAGCCCCCGATAACAAAAGCCACACTGGGGCATTGTGCCGCCCCTCTCGGGAAGGCCGCGGCCCGCCGCTCAGAGCTCATCCGAGCGATGCGCAGTCTCGGGATAGTGACTCACGGCCACACGATTGCCGTCCGGATCGCGCGCGTAGAGCGTGAACTCGGTACGCGCTTCGATCGGCTGGCCCCGTTGGACGAGCGCGCGCTCGAACCGTTCGCGTTCCGCGGCGGAGACGGCGAACGCGACGAGAAACGGTCCAGTGCCGACGCCCTCGACGCGACGGGCCGGCGCGTCGCTTCGCTCGATCATCACGAGCGTCCCGTCCGCGTCGAGCCAGATCGAGCGCAGGCCGCCCGCACCGTCGTGGTGGCGCGCGCTCTCCGTCAAGCCGAACACGTCGCGGTAGAAGGCGGCCAGGCGCGACACGTCCGCCGAACCGATGGCCACGTGGTGCAAGCGCCTCACGTCTTCGATCTCGTAGCGAAGCGCGCACGAGAGTGCAAGCGCGAGGCGCGAACGGTCAGAACGCCTCCCTCGCCGTCACGTAGATTCCGTGCGTCCCCGGCCCGACGCCGAAGTCGAGGCGCAGGTTCAGGTGCTCGTCGTCGTTGAGCGAGAAGCGCAGACCGGCACCCACCGCCCAGCGCGTCGGTTCGCCGCCGAGATCTTCCAGACCGTCGGCGACTTGCCCGGCGCCGGCAAAGGCCACCCCGCCGAAGCGCCAGTAGAGCGGGAACCTGTACTCCGTCTCGAGCGCACCGAGATTCTCGTCGCGGTAGCGGCCGAGAAAGTAACCACGCAAGAGCTCGTCGCCGCCGAGCATCGCGAGCTG
>DASWGX010000365.1:0-27251 GCA_036393455.1 Polyangiaceae bacterium | reverse complement strand
ACCGGGCCGAACGTACACGACTGCAAGCAGTAGGCGGCCGAGTCGTTGGCGCTGGAGCAGACTGCGTTCGGATCGAGTGTCGCGCAGACGCCGGGATCGTCGAGGCAGCTCAGGGTGCACAACCCTCCGGCGATGCTGCCGAAAGTATTTTCTCCGATCTGAAACTCGTCGGAGTCCGCCGGAACGCACGTGAGGTCCCCGCAGTCGGCGTCGCTGTCGCAAGGCGCGCCGAATTCCGTCGGGGTGACGGCGCCCCCTCCGCCCGCGCCGCTCGTCGTTCCCGTCGAGGTCGAGGTCGAACCCGTCGTGCCAGAGGCGGTCGAGGTAGAGCCGCCATCGCTTCCCGATGTGGTGCCGTCCGACGCGCCGCCCGTTCCGTCGGAGCCGGTGCCGCTCGCGCTTGCACCATCGTCCGCCCCGGCGTCGTCGCCGCCGGAACCGCCACCACACGCGGCAACGACGCCGATCGCGATCCCCACTACACAAGCCAGACTTCCGAATCTGTGGGCCATGGAAACCTCCGGCCTCGTGCAGTGACACCTGAATTGCGAGCCACCCGACCAGGCGGCCTAATATCATCCAATCCACACGCCGGCGTCAATCGGCGGCCCGGGATTCCCTGTGGCTTTCTGGCTACCGCTCAGGCGTGGAGGGGCGCGAGCGTAAGCATCACCTTTGCCGCGGCGCTGGTCCCGCCGTCTGCGACCTGCTGCTCGCAAAGAACTTCGACGATCGCCGGCCGGCACCCGCCGCACACCGTTCCCGCCCCGCAGGCTTCTCCAATGGCATCCATGGAAGCTGCTCCGCTCCGGATAGCTTCGACGAGGTGGCGGTGACAAACGCGGCGGCAGTGGCAAACCAGCATGTCGATCCTCAAGACGGCTCGGAACGGAAAGGAGTGTAGATCACTGAAAGTGATTTTCAATATCATTTTCCAAGTCGTTTCGCCCGGCACCGTCGGGCAAGAAACGGCCGATCGGCCGGTGCCCTTCCCGAGGGGCCCCGACGAGCTCGGGTGCGGCAAGCCCCCTCTTCCTGGGTCCCCTCCGGGAATGTCGGGCGCGCCCGGGTCCGCCCGGCGGCGCGGGTTCTCGCTAGCCTACCGGGAACGACGCCCATACCCTGCGCGCGGAGGTGAACCTTGAAAGGCGATCCGGAAATCCTCGACGCGCTGAACGACCTTTTGACCGCGGAGCTGACGGCCATCAACCAGTACTTCGTCCACCACAAGATGTGTGAAAACTGGGGCTACCCGCGGCTCGCCAAGAAGAAGAGAGAGGAATCGATGGAGGAGATGCGCCACGCCGACCGCGTGATCGCTCGCATCCTCTTCCTCGACGGCATCCCCAATATGCAGCGCTTGTCACCGGTTCGCGTCGGCGAGGACCCCATCGAGCAACACAAGCTCGACCTCGCGTCGGAGCTCGATAACCGGACGCGGCTGAACGCCGGCGTCGCGCTCGCCGTGGCCAAGGCCGACAACGGAACTCGCGAGCTCCTGGAGTCGATCCTCGTCGACGAGGAAGAATCCATCGACTGGCTGGAAACGCAGCTCCACCTCGTGGAACAGGTCGGCAAAGAACGTTACCTCGCCGAACACATCCACGAGTGACGCCATCGAGGGCGGCTCAGCGGCCGTCTGGCCTCGTGAAGACCACGACGCTACCGCGGCGAACGCACGCGACGGCGCGCGCCTCGTTCGCGACGGCGCACCCTTCGAGCGAGGGCGGGTCGACGAGATCACCCGCCCAGAGCTCCTGTTTGGCTCCCCGAACGACCAGCCCGAGCGACGACGGCAGCACGGTCGTCTTGCCGTCCGGAGAGCGCGCGCTGCCAAAGGCCGGTTCGCCGCTCTCATCGCTCCCGGGCGCTCCACCGACGCGCGTTCCGGCGATGAAAAGCTCGGGAAGGTCTCCGTGGAAGCCGAGCGGCACCAATCGCGGCGGCGAAACTCCGGGTCCCCCGGCACAAGGTCCCGGTCGCGGCGCAAGGAGCGACACGGCCGCCGGCTCTTCGCGCGCACCCGTCGGCGCGGTGATCTGAAGCGCCACTTCGGAGCGATCGCACGACAGGATCAGACCTGTAAACAGACGCCCGCTCGGGCTCTGAATCGAAACCGGCCAGCTGTCGAAGGCTCGAGCATCGGTGTCGACGGGAGCTCCATCCGCGCCGATTGCGACCACGCCGTCGCGTGACTGAACCAGGAGTAGGCCGTCCGACGTGAAGCGAAGCGGGCTGTAGCGCGGAAGCGGACCGGGCGCGAGCGGCTGCACGGGAGCCTCTTCCGCACGCCCAATCGGCAGCACGGTGAAGGCGTCGCGCACTACCTGGCGGAGCTCCGAAAGCTCGGCGTCCTTCGCCGCCGGCTCGAACCACGCGTTCTGCTCGAGGACGGAAAGTGCCGTCAGCGTATCCTTCTGGGCGAGCGCGGCCTGCACGCGCGCTCGGCGCAGGCGCGAGAACGTGGTCGTGAGCTCGCCGCACGAGATTCCACCCGTATCGGCGGCAAAGAAGCGCGTAGAGCCGCTCTCTTCGCAAACGCTCGCGTAGAGGCGATACAGGGCGAGCGCCGAAGCGTCCACCTTCTTGCTCGTGTTCTTGCCCGTCGACTCGACGACCAAGCGCGATGCCAGGCGCGCGAAAGTCGTTCCGGGCTCGCGCGGATCGCGCGACGGCCCTTGCGGTCGATCGAACCAGACGAACGGAACTTCCGCCGTGCCACGACCCTCCGGCGCTGCGACTTTCATGCGCACGCGGACGTCGTCGAGACCGTCACCGTCCGCGTCGAGCGTTTCGACTTCGGCGTCGAGGCGCTCACCGGGCGCGGCTTCGGCGAGCTTGAGGGCCATCAGGAGGCGTTCAGCTTCGGGCCGTCCGGGCTGGAAGATCGAGAGCGCGCGAACCGGCGCTCGCGGAATCAGGCGCGAGCTACACCGCGCGCTCGCATCGAGCAGCACCGTGCGGGGGCCGGTCTGACGCAGCGATACGTCGAGCGAGCAGTCCGGACCGGTAGGCACGAACCCCGGCAGCGGCGCCACGAGCTCGGCCGCTCCCTCGTGCGGAAACAGCCAGAGCTCGCCGAGCGGTACCGTCGGGCCTTTTTCCGCAGGGACGAGCCACGCCACGGCTTCGGCCTTGCCGTCACCTCCGAAGTCGCCGGATAGCCCTTGAGCGAACTGCCGTCCTTTGGGCGCCTCGAGCGTTTGCCCGGCGACGTTCCACGTCGAAAGCGCGCCCGGCGGCGGACGTTCGGCGGCGCGCGCCGTGAACGCGGACGCGCTCGGCGCCGGCGGCGCGGACGCCGAAGGCGGCGCCGGCACCGCAGCGTCGGGCCACGCCGAGGCTGCTCCGAACGGCGTGAACGGCTTTTCGGACTGGCAGCCGTCGCAGCCCGAAAGCGCGAGCACGAAGAACGGAGCGGTTGCAACGACGCGATACGGCGCGTAGCTCGATTTCACGAACCCTCGAACTCCGGGTTCCGCTTCGCGACGAAAGCTTCGAGGCCCTCGCGCGCGTCGCGGGTAGCGAAGAGGGACGCGAACGTCGCCGACTCGAGCGCGCACGCGGCGTCGAGATCGGCGTCGGCGGCTCCGCGCAGCACGCGCTTGGCCGCGGCCACCGCGAGCGGCGCCCGCGCGGCGATCTCTTCCGCGATGGCTCGAGCCCTCGACAACGCCGCGCCGGCCTCGACCACTTCGTTGGCGAGCCCCATCGACAGCGCCGCCTCCGCGCCGAAAAGCGTGCCCGTGAAGATCAACTGCCGCGCCCGGGCAACCCCGATGCGGCGCTGAAGGCGTGCGGTGCCGCCAAAGCCGGGAATCAGTCCGAGCTTTACCTCGGGTTGCCCGAACTTCGCTCCCTTGCCGGCAATGATGAAGTCGGCGCACAGAGCAAGCTCGCAGCCGCCGCCGAGCGCGAAACCTTCCACGGCCGCGATAACCGCGAAGGGCGCCGCTTCCAGGCTTTGCGCCACGCGCTGCCCCGCACTCGAAAAGGCGTGCGCTTCTGCGACGCTCATCGACTGCATGGCGTCTATGTCCGCGCCCGCGACGAAAGCGCGATCGCCGCTCCCCGCCAGCACGAGGGCGCGGAGCTTCGGGTCGTTCGCGGCGCCGAGCTCTGCGACGGCTTGCGCGAGCTCCGAGAGAACCTGCGGATTTAGCGCGTTCAGTTTGTCCGGTCGATGAACGTACAGGGTCGCGCAGGGGCCGGCTCTTTCGATTCGCAACGTCGCGTAGTCGACCATTTTTTCACCTGTCACGTCATGACGCATCGAGCTTCTTGCCCGCAGCGTCGTAGCGATAAAACCCACGCCCGGCCTTCCTGCCGAGAAAGCCCGCGGCGACCAGGTTGCGCAGCAGCGGCGCGGGACGGTATTTGTCCTCGCCGAGCTCGCGCTGCAAGATCTCGGCGATCGAAAGCACGGTATCGAGGCCTATCAGATCGGCGAGCTCGAGAGGCCCCATGGGGTGATTCAGACCGAGCCGCACGCCCGTGTCGATGTGCTCGGCGCTCGCGAGGCGCTCCTGGAGCGCGAAGCACGCCTCGTTCACGAGCGGCAGCAGAATGCGGTTGACGACGAAGCCGGGCCTGTCTTCGCTCACGATCACGGTCTTTCCCAGACGTTCGGCGAGCGCCACCACGAGCTCCAGCGTGGCTTTCGACGTCTCGAGGCCGCGAACCGCCTCCACGAGCTTCATCAGCGGCACCGGATTCATGAAGTGCATGCCGGCGACCTGGCTCGGTCGCGACGTCGCCGCACCGAGCCGCGTGATCGACAGGCTCGACGTGTTGGTGAGCAGCAGCGCGTCGGGTTTCAGCTTCGCGTCGAGCTTGCGGAAGAGCTCGAGCTTGAGCTCGAGGTTTTCGACCGCGGCCTCGACGACGATGTCGGCGGCCTCGACGGCGTCTTGATCGATCGGCTCGACGCGCGCGAGCAGGGCGTCCTTTTCTCCCGCCTCGAGCTTGCCCTTGGCGACGGCGCGTTCCATCCGATCCCCGATGTACTTTTTTCCGCGCGCCGCGACGTCACGGCTCACGTCGGCGAGCAGCACCCGGTAGCCGGCCGCCGCCATGACCTGTGCGATTCCGCTCCCCATTTGGCCCGCGCCGATCACCCCCACCACGTTCACGGCTTGAAGTTGCATGCCGCCCGGCGTACCCGTCAGTCCATTCCCTGGCAAGCGGACCGGACCCAGGACCGGTTAGCCGGCCAATGCGCTCCTCCCTGCCGTGGCGGACCCCTCGTTCCTCGCGCCGATCTGCTCGGCGATACTCCCGATAGCAGTGGCGACGGCCTGCGCTCCGAGTCTGGAGCAGGTGCAGGGACGCGCGGCCTTGTTGGTCGAGCGCGGGCGCTACGAAGAGGCCGAGGCGCTCTTGCGCAGAGTGGCCGCTGAAAAGCCGAACGCGCGGGAGCCGCGCCGCTTGCTCGTCCGGGTGCTGGGCCTGCAGGGCAAGCTCGGCCCCGCGCGCGACGAGGCTGAGCGCCTGGCCGAGAAAGAGCCTGGCAGCGCCGTCCCCTGGATCGAGCTCGGCCATGCGTTCGAGCTTGCTCACCGATACGACGAAGCACTGCGCTGCTACGATCGCGCCGCACGGGCGGCTCCGCGCGACCCGGCTGGACCGCGGACCGGAGGCATGCGTGCGGCGCGGTGGGGCGAAGTGCGTGAGGCGGAGCCACGCTTGATCGAGGCGTTGCGCCGTGACTCGCGCGACGCACGGGTCTGGCACGCTCTCGGGCTCGTTCGAACGCATCTCGGAAACATCCGCGGAGCTCGTGATGCTTATCAGGCCGGACTGAAGGCCGACCGGCGCGCGCTCGAAAATCGACTCGGCCTGGCAACCGTGGCGTGGTTGCTCGACGAACCGGCCGAGGCACTCTCTCAGTACGACGCGATCCTGTCGGAACGCCCCGGTTTTGCGGACGCACACCTCGGAAGGTCGTGGGCGTTGATTCGGCTCGGTCGATACGACGAGGCCGAACGCGCGCTCGACCAAGGCCAAGGCCTCGGTGCTGATGCCACGGTGGTCGCGCGACAGCGCGACCTGCTGTACAAGTTGCGCGCCAAGGGCAGGATCGGGGGCGACGTACGCCCTCGGAATCAGTGAAGATTTGCTGCCGTGCCAGGCTTGTAACGCCCTACGGCGCGGCGTACTCTCGCGGTCCGCTGTCGCGCCGCCGGCGCTTCAACTGAGGTACGGGTACGGGTTCAGGATGGATTCGAAGAAAGTCCGCACGGCTCTCGGTAAGCTTCAGGATAACCCTGATCAGCCCCAAGAGTGGGAAGCGTTGCGAGGCGCCACCAAGGACGCAAACGGCGATCTAACGGTGGACGAAGCGTGCGCGCTGTTGCAGGCCGCGCGCGCGAAGCACGCCGAACGCGGAGAGTGGCACGCCGTGTCGACCTTGCTGGATATCGCGGCCGAAGCCGTCCAGGACAAGGAGCGGGAGGCCGCGCTCATCCGGGAGCAGATCGAGGTTTTGCGCGACAAGTTGTTCGACGACGAGTCTGCCGTCGCCGGCTACGTGCGCCTGCTCGAGCTCGACCCGGAAGACGCCAAGGCTCGGGTGGCGCTCGCGGAGACGGAGGACCGCCGCGACCGCTACCGCGAGCTCGTCGAGCAGTACGTCGTCGAAGCCGAACAGGCGCCTGACGACGTCTACAAGAGCAGCATGCTGATGCGCGCGGCGGAAATGCAGGTGCGCTTCGGCTCGGACGCGGAGGGAGCCGAGCTTGCCATCGATCGGCTCGAGCAAGCCGTTCGGCTCGACCCGACCAACGCCGCGGCCGGTCACTTGCTCGAACAGGTGTACCGGCTCGAGCAACGCTTCGAAGAACAAGCGCGCGTGCTCGAACGTCTGGCGGACCGCAGCGAGCAAGTTCCGGTCCGGGTAAGCGCCGGCGTGCGGCTGGCCCGCCTCTATCAGCACCGCCTGGAAGATCCGGAGCGAGCCGCTCGCGCCTACGGGCGTGTGCTGCGCGACGTCCCCGATCAGCAAGAGGCCATGGAGTACCTTTCCGAATTCTACTCCGCCGGCGAGCGCTGGGACGAGCTCGTGCTCCTCTACGAGGGTGCGCTCCGCGCCAAGGACATGAACAGCGCCGAACGCCTCGGCGAAATGTACCAGATTGCCATGCTGCACTGGCGCAAACGCGAGCGCGCGCAAGACGCCGAGCCGTGGTTCGATCGGATACGGAAGATCGACCCCGCGCACGACGGGATGCTCGACTTTTTCCGTGAGTACACCGAACGGCTCGAGGATACCGGGCGCCTCATCGATGTGCTGCAAGGAGCTCAACGGGTGCTCAAGGACGGCGCCAAGAAGAAGGCGCAGGTCGCGACGGAAATCGCGCGCCTCGCGGAGGGCCAGGAAAACGCGCAGAAGGCCATCGAGCAGTACAAGAGCGCGCTGCGCCAAGATCCGGACAACGTCGAATCGCGCGAGGCGCTCAAGAGGCTCTACAAGCAGACGCAAGGCTACAACGCGCTGGTCGAGCTCTTGCGACAGCAGCTCGAACGGACGTCCCAGGACGACTACGTTGGCCGGCTCGCAATTTTGCGCGAGGTGGCGACCGTGTACCGGCAGTACATGCGGAGCGACACCGCCCTCGTCACGGTGCTAAATCAGATCGTTCAGCTCGACGACAAGCTCGACGAGCACGACGTCGAAGAGTTGCGCGAGCTGGTCGGGCTGTACGAGAAGCTCGGCCGCTGGCGAGATCTTCTGACGACTCAGCAGAAGCTTGCCGAGATCACGCCCGACCTCGAAGAGAAACAGTCGCTCTATCGCGAAGTGGCGCGGCGCTGGCTCGATCAATTTTCCAACGTTCAGAACGCGACCGACGCCTACGCCGCTCTCTACCAGCTCGTTCCGAACGACGAGGAGGCGCGCGAGCGCTTGATCGAGCTCTACCGCAAGCGGCGCTCGTGGCAGGCGCTCTACGACATGTATGCCGCCGAGCTCGAGAGCGCCCCGGCCGGCGGTGAGCTCGTCTTGATGCGCGAGATGGCACAGCTCGCCGCGGAACGCCTCAATCGCGGCAAGGACGCGATCGAGCTCTACCAGCGGATCCTCCAGATCGAGCCGCAGCGCATCGAGGTGCTCGACGCCCTCGAGCGCCAGGCGGAACGCGCCAAGGACTGGGCGACGCTCGCGAGCGCCCTCGAGCAACGAGCAACGTTGATCGATGACCCTCAGAACAAGCTGGTCGTGTTGCAGAAGCTCGGCAACGTCTACACCGATCACTTGAGCGACGCGCTGCACGCCACCGAAGCGTGGCGTCGTGTGCTCGAGCTCCAGCCCGGGCACAATCGCGCGCTCCGCGTCTTGCGCGACGCCTACTTGACGAACCACGACTACGACGGGCTCGAGCGGCTGTACGCCTCGCAGAACGATTGGGAAGGCCTCGCGGAAGTCCTCAGCAACGCGGCGGACAGGAGCAAGGAAGAGGCGGTCAAGGTCGAGCTCAGCTATCGCGCGGCGGACGTTTACGAACAACACCTCGGCGCCCCCGAGCGCGCCTTTCGTTCCTACGAGCGCGTGCTCGGTGTGCGGCGCGAAGAAGAGCGCGCGGTGCGCGCGTTGATTCCGCTGTACGAGGCGGACGAGAAGTGGGCGCGCCTGCCCTCCCTTTACGAGACGCTGCTCGGGCAGGTCGACACGGTGCCCGAAAAGCTGGAGCTCTACGGGAAGCTCGTCGACGTCGTCGGCGGCAAGCTCGGCGATCGCAAGAACGCCGTGGAGTTCGCCGGTCAGGCGTACCAGCTTGCGCCGACCGACCCCGCCACGCTCGAGCTCTTCGAGAAAGAGTGCCGCGAGGCGGGGCAATGGGACAGCTTCGTGCAAGCCATCGATCGAAGGCTCGCGCAGGTACCGAGCCTCGCTCCTCCGCCCGAGCCCGAGCCCAAGCGCAAGAAAGGCAAGCGCAAACGGGCCGCCTCGGACGCGCCCCCCGCCATCGCCGGCGACGCTTCCGCCGGCGAAAAGAGCGCGCTCAGGCGGCGCCTGGCCAAAGTCTACGCGGAAGAGCTGAGCCAGATCGATCAGGCGATCGACGTCTACAAGCGCTATCTGGATCGCGAGCCCGGCGACGCCGAAGCGGCGCAAGAGCTCGAGACTCTGCTCAGGAAAGCCGACCGGCGCGACGACCTCCGCTGGCTGCTCGAGCTTCGAGTCACGCACGCTCCGCGCGACGCGACGCGCGTCGAGGTGCTGCGCGACTGGGCCGAGCTCGAGGAACAGGTTTTCGAAGCGCCGGAGCGCGCGCGCGCGTTGTATCAGCGCGTGCTCGAAATCGACGCCACCGACGCGACGGCGCTTTCGTCGTTGCCACGATTGTTGCTTTCGGAGGGCGATGCCGCGGGCGCCGCCAAGATCATCGAACGGCATCGTGACCAGCTCGGCGGCGATGAACGCGCGGCGCGCGAAGTCGAGCTCGCCGAGCTCTTTCTGGAACGCCTGGCGAGGCCGGAGGACGCGCTCGCCGCGGCGGAGCGCGCGCTCGAGCTCGGAGCGGAACAAGCGCGGGCCCGCGCCGTCCTGGAAGAGCTGGTGAAGAACACGGCCGTGCGCGGGCGCGCCGCCAGGCTCCTGGCGGAAGAGTACGCCGCGGGTGGCGAGGCCCGGCACGAAGCCGAAGCGCTCGCGCTGCTCCTCGAGCAGACGACCGATCCGGAGCCAGAGCTCGAGCTGTTCGAACGGCTCACGACGGTCTACGAAGAAAAGCTCGCTGCGTACGGCAAGGCTTTCGACGTGTTGCTGAAGGCCGTCGTCCAGCACCCCACGGTGGACAGGCTCTGGGACCGCGCCGATGAGCTGGCGGCAAAGTCGGGGCGCCCCACGGAGCTCGCGGAAGCGTATCGGGAAGTATTGCGGGGCACGCTGCCCGGTGCGGTGGAGATTCAGCTTTCCGAGCGCGCCGCTCGCGTGCACGAAGACCGGCTGGGAGATCCGATCGGCGCGACGCCTTACCTGCAACGAATCCTCGCGGTGGAGCCGGGCAACGAAGGGGCGTTTCGCCGCCTGAAAGACATCCTGACCGCCGCGGAACGCTGGAGCGAGCTCGAGAGCCTGTACGACCGCGCCTCCCGAGCGACCGACGATGCCGCGCGGCGCACCGAGATGCTGGTCGAGGTGGCGCTGATCTGCGAGGAAATCATCGAGGACGCGGAAAAGGCCACCCGGTACTACGAGCGCATCCTCGAAATCGACCCGATGCACGACAACTCCGTGCGCGCGCTCGATCGTCTCTACGGGCGTCAAGGCCGGCGGGAAGATCTCGCCGCGCTGCTGGAGCAGCGCATCGCCGTGGCGGTGGGCGACGAGCTTCTGGAGCTCAAGCTCAGGCTCGCCAAGTTGGACATGGAGCTGCTCCGGCCCGAGCAAGCCATCGTTCACGTCGAGGACGTGCTGCGCGAACGCATCAACGATTACGAGGCGCGCGAGCTCGCCGAACGCCTGCTCGACATCGGAACGCTGCGCGTGCGCGCGGCGCGCGTCCTGGAATCGGTGTACGAGGCGCGCGACGAAATCCGAGATCTGGTGCGCGTGCTCGCCATTCGGCTGGAGGCGCTGCGCGACGAACCCGCGGGGGCCGGCGCCGCGTCGCCAGAGGACGAACGGCGCGAGCTGCTGCGGAGAATTTCGCTGCTGCGCGACGAGCGGCTCCACGACGACGAGGGGTCGCTGGACGCCCTGAGCGAGCTCGTGCCGCTCGATCCGCTGGATACCGATGCGCGCGAGCGGTTGCTCGAAGTCGGCCGCCGCCTCGCTGCCCACGAGCGCGTCGCCAGCGTGCTCTCCCAAGCCGCGAATGCCGCCGAAACACCCGGCATGCAAGGCGAGATCCTGATGCAGGTCTCGCAGATCTATCTCGATCTGCTGGGCAATACCGAACAGGCCGAGCGTACGTACCGGCGCGTGCTTTCCCTGGACGAGAACGACGCGGAGCTCGTCATGCCCGCCGCGCAGGCTCTGGAGAAGATCTACCAAGGCACCGAACAGCACCGGCAGCTTGCGGAGATGCTGAACGCGCAGGTCAAGCTCGAGCAGCAAGCGGACCGGCGCGCCGAGCTCCTCGGGCGCCTGGGCGAGCTCTGCGAAAGCGTGCTCGACGATCCGCGCGGAGCGATCGAGGCGTGGCGAACCCGAGCGGATGACCTGCCCGGCGATGAAGCGGCGCTCTCGGCTCTCGATCGCCTCTACGAAAGTACCGGGTCCTTTCGCGAGCTCGTGAACGTCCTCGAGCGCCGCTACGACATCGCCAGCGACGAGGAAACGCGACGCAGCCTGCTGACGCGCAGCGCGGAAGTCTTGTGGAAAAAGCTCGAGTCGGTGCCGGAAGCGATCGCCGCGTACCAGGCGCTGGTCGAGGAGTTCGGGCCGAGCGAAGCGTCCCTGACGGCGCTCGAAGAACTGTTTCAAGCGGCGGAACGCTGGGAGGAGCTCGGGGGCGCGCTGGAACAGCACCTCGACCTGGCGGAAACGGACGCAGCCCGCCTCGCGCTGCTCGGTCGCCTGGGCGACCTCAAACGCGAACATCTCGACGACTCGGAAGGCGCGCTCGAGGTGTATCGGCGCGCCCTCGGCATCGATACGAGCCACGCCCGGAGCCGCTCGGCCCTCGAGGGCCTTTTGGACTCGGATGACGTCGTGACGCGGCGCGAGGCCGCCGAGACGCTGCACCCCATCTACGAGACCGACGGAGATCACGAAAAACTGCTCAGAGTCCTCGAGATCGAGCTGCGCTCGGCCGACGATCCGCTCGTGAAGCTCGAGCGCATCGAAGCCGCGATGCGCGTCGCCGAAGCGCGGCTGGAAGACGCGCCGCGAGCCTTCGGCTACGCGGAGCGCGCCGTGCGCACGGCCGTGGGCCATACCGAGCTCAGGCCCTATCTCGATCATCTCGAGCGACTGGCGAACGCGACCGAGCGCCACGCGGATCAAGTCAAGCTTCTATGCGAGGTCGTGCCCGAGATCTTCGACGGCGAAGTGCAGATGGCCGTCACGCTGAAGATCGCGGAGCTCGCGCGCCACCGTCTGGCGGACCGCGAGCTTGCCCGCGAGTATTATCAAAAGGCCCTCGATCTGCGGGCGGACGACCGCACGGCGCTGGCCGCGCTCGAATCGCTCTACGAAGAGATTGGCGACGCCAAGAGCCTGCTCGACGTCCTCGAGCGCCGCGTGGAAGTCGCCGAGGGCGAGGCCGAACGGATCGAGCTCTTGTTCCGCCGCGCGCGCCTGCTCGCCGACGTGATCGGAGATACGCGTCGCGCCGTGGAAGTCTACGAAAGCATCCTCGACCTCAAGCTCGACGGAGCAGCGATCGAAGCGCTGGAACGGCTCTACCCGGCGGAAGAGATGTGGGTCGAGCTCGTGCAGCTCTACCAGCGGCAGCTCGACGCGGGCGTCGGCAACTCCGCGAGCTTGCACGTCAGCATCGCCAAAGTCGCGGCTCAGCATCAAAACGACGTGCCGCGCGCCTTCGACGAGCTCGAGCTTTCGCTCGGCATCGAAGGCCAGCACCCGGGCGCGGTGGCGGAGCTCGAGCGTTTGCTCCAGCAGGCCGGCGAAGCGGAGCACCGCGCGCGCGCGGCGACCCTGCTCGAGCCCGTCTACCTGGCGCGCGCCGACTACGCGCAAGTGATGAACGCCTTTCGCGCGCGGCTCGAGTTCACGCAAGACCCCGACGAGCGCCGCAGCCTCCTGACGCGTCTCGCCCAGTTGTACGAAGAGCAGCAGGAGGACTACGTCGCGGCGCTCGAAACCACCGCGAAGCTCCTGGACGAAGACGTCGGCGATCGCGAAGTAATCCAGGAGCTCGAGCGCCTGGCCAAGGTGGCCAGCGCCGAGAAGCGTCTCGCCGACATCTACGCGGCGGCGCTGCAGAAGCTCGACGCGGACGACGAAGGCAGTGCGCGCCTGGCCCGGCGTACCGGGGAGTTGTTCCAGAAACTCGGCGACCTGGAGAAGAGCCTGACCTATTACCGGCGCGCCCTCGACTTCGACCCCGAAAGCGTGGAGCTCTTTGCGTCGGTCGACGACATCCTGAAGCGCATGGAGCGCCCTACGGAGCGCGTCGCCCTCTACCGCGAGGCGCTCGAACACCGCTTCGAGCCCGACGCCCGGCTGAAGCTTTTGCACACGATCGCGGAGCTGGAAAAGCAGGAGCTCGGCCACGCCGACGACGCCATCGACACCTACCGCGCCGCCCTGGACGTCGACGAGACGGACACCGTCGCCCTGGACGCCCTGACGGCGCTCTACCGGCAAAGGGAGCGCTGGAGCGACCTCGCCGAGCTCTACCTCGGGCGCGCGGAAAGCGCCGAAGCGCCCGAGCAGAGTGCCACCTATCGCCTGGCCCTGGCTCGGCTGCACAAGGAAGAGCTCGAGCAGCCCGAGCGCTCCATCGATCAACTGCAGGAAATCGTCGAGGCGGTGCCGATGCACGCCGAAGCCGTTCAGGAGCTCGAAGCGCTCAAGAACGACGAGGCGCTGCGCGCCAGGGTGGTGGACATCCTGCGTCCGCTCTACGAGTCGGCGGACGACTGGCGCAGGTTGATTCAGCTCAACCAAGATCGCCACGACCTCGCCACGGAGCCGGCTGACCGCGTGCTCGTGCTGCGGGAAACCGCGGAGCTCTGGGAGACGCGGGGCAAGGATCTCGACAGAGCCCGGCGCGCCCTGGCGCTGGCGTTTCGCACCGATCCGGAAGATCCCGACGTGCGCGCCGACTACGAGCGGCTGACCGAGAGCACCCACGCGTGGGACACCCTCGCGGAGACGTACGAGGCCGTGCTGACGCGCACGCCGGATCTGATCAGCAAACGGGAAATCTTGAGCGTGCTGGCGCGCGTCCACGACCAGCACCGCGACGATCCGCGCAGCGCCCTCGACGCCTACGACCGCCTGCACGAAGTGGACGGCGGCGATCTCGCTCCGCTCGAGAAAATGGAGCGGCTCAGCATGCTGCTCAGCGACTGGGAAGTACTGGTACGCGTGCTGACGGCAAAGGCCGAGCTCTTGCTCGACGACGAGGAGCGAGCCAGCGTGTGGCGCCGCGTGGGCGAGGCCAAGCGGGACATGCTCGAGGATCGCGAGGGCGCCATCGAGGCCTACGAACGCGCGCTCGAGCTCGATCCGGGCAGCGCTTTCACGCTGGATTGCTTGATCGATCTCTACGAATCCAAGGGCGACGCCCCGCGCCTGGCGGAGCTCTACCACGAGCGAGTAGCGCTGGCGGGCGAGGACGACGCCGACCTCAAGTACAGCCTGCTGGTCGCCGCCGCCGAGTGCCACGAAGCGCAGCTCAACGATCCGGCACGCGCCATCGAGGCGCTGAACCAGGCGCTCGCCGTGCGCCCCGGCGATCCCCAGGTGCTGCAAGTCCTGAATCGGCTGTATCGGCTGGAGCAAATGTGGCCCGATCTCCTGGAGAACCTGCGCCTGCGCTGCGAGGCGGCCGAGTCGCCCGAGGCGCGCGCGGACCTGCGCCGCGAAATCGGCTCGATCCAGGCCCAGAAACTGGACAACTACGAGGAGGCGCTCGAAGCCTACCGGCAGGTGCTGGACGAGACGCCGCGCGACAGCGAGAGCGTCGAGGCCGTGCTGCGCGTCGGCCGCGAGCACGAAGAGTTCCGCAGCGCGGTCGCGGAAATCCTGGTGCCGGTCCTGGAGAAGACGGAGCGTCACGAGGTTCTGGTCGACGTGCTCGAGCTGCGCTTCACCGTGGAAGCGACAGCGGCGGAGCGTTCGAAGACACTCTCGACGATCGCCGAGATTCTGGAAAAACGCCTGAATCGAGTGGACGAGGCGCAGACCGCGCTGCTCCGGGCCTTGAGCGAGGTCCCCGAAGCCGAAGACCTGCACCAGGACATCGAACGGCTGAGCGATCTCTCGAAGGGCTGGGGGCGCTACGCCGACTCGCTGTTCGAGCGCGCGCAGGCCACGTTCGATCCGGAGCTCGCCAAACAGCTTTACACGCGACTCGGGCGCGTCGCGAAAGACAAGCTCGAGGACTTGCCGCGGGCCGTCGATGCCTACGTTCACGCGCTGGAACAGCAAGGCGATCAGCCGGACCTCTTGGAGGCTCTGGATCGCCTCTACGAGCGTATGGGCGACCTCGGTTTGCTGAGCGACGTCCTGGAGCGGCGCGTCGGCATCGAGCCGTCCGAAACCGACCAGGCGGAGCTCTACTATCGCCTTGCCCGGCTCCAGATCCAGGAGTTCGGCGATCCGGGGCGCGGGCTCTCGTCCTTGCGCATGGCCCTGGAGCGCGAAGGCACGCACGAAAAGGCAACGGCGGAGCTCGAGGCGCTCACCGACCAGCGCGACCTATTCGAGGAGGCTTCCGAAATCCTCGAGGACGTGTATCGAAAAGCCGGTCGCACCGACAAGCTCGCGGGGTTGTACGAGAAGCGCGTCGGCTTCGCGGAGACTCCGGAAGAACGAATCGAGATGCGCCGGAGCCTGAGCCGCGTGCTGGAGGAAGACTGCAAAGACGCGGCCAGCGCTCAGCGCGTGCTGCAGCAAGGCCTGGCGGACGATCCCGCCGACGCCGCGCTGCTCGACGAGATCGAGCGGCTCGCCGCGGTGACGGGCCATTGGGAAGGGGCGGCCCGAGCCCTCGAGCACGCGCTCGACCAGCACGCGCTCGAGCAAGCGGGCAATCTCCTGCCCGACGCCGCCAGCCGCCTCTACGCGCGGCTCGCGGCGTGGTACCGAGACCGCGTCGATGACGCCGAAGCGGCGGAGCAAGCACTCGGCAAGGCCCTGGAGCACGAGCCCGCCAACGACGACGTGCTGGCGGCCCTCGAGCGCTTGCAGAGCGTCCCGGGCCGGGAGCTCGACCTCGTCGCGACGCTGCGACGGCGAGCCAAGCTCAAGCTCGACGACGCGGAGCGCGAACAGCTCTACCGCCGCGCCAAGGAGCTCTGCGACGCGCAAGGCCGCGCCGATGTGACGGAAGCGGTGCTGCGCGAGCTGCTCCAACAGGACGACACCAACCTCTGGGCGCTCTCCGAGCTCACGACCGTGCGCGAGGCGGCGGGCGACTTCAAAGAGACGTTCTCGCTCCTGGTGCGGCGCAGCGAGCTTCGCGCCCAGGGGGACGTGGTGCGGGAGCTGCGCCGCAGGGCCGCGGTCATCGCTCGCGACCAGCTTCAGGATCGCGCCCAGTCGATCGAGCTTTTCGAGCAAATCTTCGAAGACGTCCCGTCCGACGCCGAGGCGGCCGGCGCGCTGCGCGCTCTCTACACCGACGCCGAACGCTGGAACGACCTCAGTCGCTTTCTCGAGCGCTTGATCGATCTCGCCGATTCGCCCTCGGCGCGCACGCCGCTGCGGCTCGAGCTCTCGAGGCTCAATCGCGAGCGATTCGAGGCGCTCGACACGGCGATCGAGCTCTTGCGCATGGTTCTGGAGGAAGAGCCGGGCCACGCCGACGCCGTGGTCGAGTTGAGCGAGCTCTACGAGAAGACGCAGCGCGACCAAGAGCTGGCGGAGCTTCTGAACGATCAGATAGAAGTCGCCAAAAGCCGGAAGGATTCCGACGCCGAGCTGCGCTTCCAGGTACGGCTCGGTGAAGTCTACGAAAACAGGCTCGGCGATCGAGCGCGCGCGATCGACACCTACCAGCACGTCCTCGGCCGAAACCCCGAGCATCGCGGCGCGCTGGAAGCCCTGGCGCGCCTGTACCAGGCCGAGAAAAACCACACGAAGTCGGCCGAGGTGCTGGAGAAGCTGCTCGGAGGCGCGAGCGGCCAGGAAGCGGTGGAGCTCGCCGCGAAGCTCTCGGACGAATTCACGACGCTCGGCGATTCTGCCGGCGCGGCGCGTGCGCTCGAACGAGGTCTCGAAGCCGACTCCACCAATCCCGAGCTGCGCACGCGGCTGCGCGAGCTCTATCGTTCGTCCGAACAGTGGGAGAAGCTCGCGGAGCTGACCGCCAAGGACGCCGCGTTCGCGGCCGAGCCCGCCGAACAAGTGCGCTTGCTGCGCGAGGCCGCGGAGATCCACGCGACGCGCCGCTCGGATTTTGCGGCCGCGGCGGAGCTATTGGAACGAGCCAGCCAACTGCGTCCCGACGACCGCGAGCTCCTGCTCTCTCTTTGCGACGCCTACAGCGCCTCGGGTCGCGGCAAGGCCGCCGCCGAAGCCCTGGAACGGGTCGTCGAAAGCTACGGCGGCAAGCGCTCGAAGGAGCTCGGGGAGATTCACCGTCGGCTCGCCAACGCCTACCTGGCCGAAGGCGAAACCGAGCGCGCCCTCGGCGAGCTCGACAAGGCCTTCCGCATCGAGCCGGGCAACGTTCAGGTCTTGAAGCGCCTCGGCGAGGTCGCGCTCGAGCTTGGAGACACCAAGAGAGCGCAGCAGATGTTCCGCGCCCTGCTACTGCAGAAACTCGACGAAAACAGCCCCATTTCGAAGGCGGAAGTCTTCATGCACCTCGGCGAAGTGCACGACAAGCTCGGCGAGAAGTCCAAGGCCGTGCAAATGCTCGAACGCGCGATTCAGACGGATGGGAATCTGGAAGCGGCGAAGAAACGGCTGGCGGAGCTGAAGGCGCGGTGAGGGTGTGCCGACGCCACGGGGATCCGCTGCACAGCGTCGCGCTTCGTCACCGTTTAGTCCTGGCGTGACCGCGCGCCGCGCGCCTTCTGGCCCACCGCGGCTTCGACCGCGGCGATGATCGGCGCGAAGTCGGGCGCGCCGCCGGAGGGCGAGCTCGGGTACGCGATGGCCGCACCGAGCGAGCCGCGGCTCTTCGCGAACGCCGGCCAGTTCCCTTCTTTCAGGGCTGCCGCGAAGAGCGCGCGGAACTGCTCGTAGTAGGCGAAGTTGTCCGCGAGCGTGGCGGAAAGCTTCGCGTACTCGCGGTGGAAGTGGTTCGCCATCGTCTCGAGAAGGGCGTGCGCGAGCGTATTGAAATGCGCGAAGCGGAACGCGCCGGCTTCCCTGAAGACGACCAGAGTCTGGGCTTCACCGCGCCGTACGAGCTGGCCGCGCGCCCCGGGTCTGCCGGTGCCGAGGGAAACGATCGCGTCGGCGAGCTCCCAAGCGCAGTACCAGTTCGTCTCGGGAGCGGGCTCGAGATAGCCCCCGGAGACGAGCAGGAGCACCGTAGGATGGCGCATCACCTGATTCATGAAGGGGAGCACCTTCTCCAGCTCTCCGCTGCGACAATCCGGGTCACGATACCAGTCGACCTTGAAGCCGGCCTGCTTGAGCGCTTTGACGAGCGCCTCTGCTTCCGGCTTGTCGGCGCCGCTGCTCGAGACGCCGAGGTCGAACGCGCCGGCGAGGGCGCCGCGCGGGTCGAAGAACGCCGCCGTGGGCTCGAGCTCCTCCCGCGGATCGGGCCGCCGCTCGAAGCGGCGTTCGGGACGCAGCCGGGCGAGCGGGCTTCCCTCGGAAAAGAACAGGGCTTCGAGCTCCGCGGTCAGGCGCTCGCGGATCGCCTCCTCGACCAGCAGCACGATGTCGATCGTGCCCATGAACGCGTCGCCGTCCGCCGCTCGAAAGCGAGCGCGCAGGCAAAAGGCAGGCGGCGTCTCGGGGTCGAGAACCTGCAGGCCGTCGCGGAAATAGACGGCACGGGTGCCGAAAGCGCGCGCGAGGTGCGCCTGCAGGGCGCGGAAGTCGAGCTCGCTCAGCGTGAGCCCGCCGAGATCGAACGGCGCCGCCTCGGCCGGCACGAGCTCCATCTGGTCATCGACGAGCCCTGCGACCTCGGAGAACGGCCGGAGGAGCCAGCGCTCCGAAGCCAGGTAGACATCGTGGCCGAGGCTGTGGCGGTCGGCGCGCGCGATGTGTGTGAGCACGCGGCATTCCTCCATGTACGCGAGCAGCCGCGCGCGCGACGGCTCGTCCAGGTTCTTCCAACCGGCGTCGCTCTCGAGATCGGAGCCGTAGAACCAGCCGCCGTTGCGCGCGACCTTCGTCTGGAGGTCGTCGCCGGGCTCGAGCAGGCGGTAGATGACGTCGGTCGCCCATTCCTGGTCCACGAGCACGGCGCGGTCGTTGCCGTGCTGGATCTGAAACAGGTGTCCGGCGTCGTGGAGGTAGCGCGTGATCGCGTCGAGATCGGCGGCGTCGAGCGGCACCGAAGCGCTCGATGCCGCTCCGCGGTGCGCGGCACCGACGCTTCGTTCCCACTCGGGCCACGGAACCAGTAGATGCTTTCGGACGTCGGCCTGCTCTCGGGCGCGGGTGTTCTCGGCGAGCCAGCCGTCGACGAGGTCGCTCACCTCGCGGTAAAGGCGCGGCTGCAGGATGCCGATGCGGCGCGCTTCGGCTCCGCACGCTTTTCGGATCCAGTCGACCAGCCGCCGGTACTCGTTTTGATTGCCGCAGTCCGGATCGAGGCTGTCGACGAAGAAGGCGGGGAGCTCCTTTTCGGCGTGCTTGTTGGCGCGCGCGCGCCAGTCGGGCTTTTGCGGCATTCGGTCGGGGGCCTCGCAGCCCGTGCACACCAGGGCCACGCGCGCGTCGGGCCGCAGCGAGTAGATGTAGTCGAGCCAGTAGTCGAGCGAGCGCTGCCGGTTCCACTCGTCCCATTGCTCGCGCCAGACGTGGGCGGGCGGCTCGCCCGGCTCCGGCGGCTCGGGTCGCCACACCAAGAGAAAGATCGAACCTTCCGCGGCGAAGATTCGATGCGTCGCGTGATAGATCTCCTGGCCACCGAAATCCCAGATGCCAACGGAGCCACCGACGAGCCCCGGGGGCAGCGTGGCCCGCGCCGCGCGAGCCCGCGCTTCGAGCTCGGTGCGCTCCTTCGCCGGGAGATCGAGCCCGGTCGTCCAGCGCCAGAAGCGGATCCGGTGCGTGAAGCTCTCGTTCGGCGAAGGCTCGAGCTCGCGGTTTTCCGGCGCGGCGCGCGCGGCCGAATCGAGGTCTTCCCATTGCAAGCGCTTGGCGAGCGTGGTCTTGCCCACGCGGCCGTCGCCGAGCAGCAAGAGCTTGGCGTGCGCCATCACGGCGAGCTCGGTGCCGAACTTCTTCCGGCTGACGAACGCGCGCGCCACGTCTTCGCCCTCCTGTCCGCGGTCGTAGGGCCCGATGTCCTGCCCCATGAACCGGCGGAGCCCTTCGGCGCCGTGAAGCACGAGATAGCGCAGGCGCGGCGGGAGGTCGGGAAGCTCCGTCGCCGCGGAGCCGGACAGATCCAGATGCTCGAGCGCCGGGAACGTCTCGATGCCGGAAAGCTCGGCGAGCTTCTGGCAACGCCGGAGCACGAGCTTTCTCAGGCGAGCTCGGGGGAGCTCATCGAGCCCGGCGAGCGGCGTCTCGGACAGGTCGAGCTCTTCGAGCTCATCGTGCTCGTCGTGCTCTCGGAGCTGTTCGAGGAACGTGCCCAGCGAATGCGACTTCAGGCGAGCACAGCCGTCGAGGTACAGCCGGCGAAGCGAACGTGGAGCGTTCGGCGGCATCCGTTCGAGAGCCGAGCACTGGCCGGTATCGAGCGTTTCGAGGGAGTCGGGAAGGTCGGGGAGAGCGCGGAGGTCAGTAGAGCCTCGAACGTCGAGGCATTGCAGACCGAGCGGGAGCGCGGGGAGGCTTTCGAAGCCCTGGCATTGCCAGAGGTACAGGTGCGTGAGGTTCGGGAAGCGCGCGGCAAGGTCGCCCGGCAGCGGGCCGAGCTCGAGCGGCGCCTCTTCTTGGCTGCGGCTCGGCGGCTTCCCGACGACGATTTTTCGGACTTCCTTGCCGAATTGGCCAAAGTCCGGAGCGCGATCTTCGGCGTCGATGACCAGTACCGTTGCGTCGTTCATGGCCACCTCTCGTCGGCACGGGCTCGGCGCGCGGCACGCTGGTCTGCTCCGGCCCCTTTCGCCTGCGGCGCTTTACCAATCAACGCTGTCCCTCGGCCTCCGGCTCCCGGGGCAGCTCGCTCCGCAGCTCGTCTGCTGTCCGCCGGACCGCGAACCAGACAGACCCGAAAACCGTGGAACCACATCCGAGCATCGGGGTCGTGCCCGAAGCGAGAAGCGGAGCGGCAGTACTCGGGACGGGCGCGCCACGAGCCGCCCCGCAAGACGCGGCGACGGCCCGATTCCAGCGTCGACTCGAGCCCTGACTCGTGCTCCTGCCTGCGGCTGGATGCTCCCGGGTCTGCCGCGCCGTCCACGCGCCGCCGGTACGCCGTTTCGTCGAACACGTCGTGACACCACTCCCACACGTTGCCGTGCAGGTCGTAAAGGCGAAACGCATTCGGGGCTCTCTGTCGCACGCGATGCGTCGATCCGAACCAACCGGCCTCGGCGAACGCCACGTGTCCATCGCCCGTGTAATACTCGGTGTCGGTTCCGGCGCGGCACGCGTATTCCCACTCGGCTTCCGTCGGCAAGCATGCGAGCCCGAACCCTTCCGGAAAATCGGCGGCTCGCTCGCGCGTGAGCCAGGCGCAGTATCGGAGCGCCATGCGCCAATCGAGGCTCTCGGCAGGGTGCTGCGGCCGGCCGCCGAAATGGTTCTCGTGCTCGATGCCGCTCGCACGGGTGAACAGCAGAAACTCTGCCTGCGTCACCGGCGTCTCCGCCATCCAGAACGGCTCGGGGATCCGCACTACGTGGGCGGGCTCCTCGCGGGGTTCGTAACCGTGACTCCCCATGCGGAAGGTCCCCGCCGGGATGCACCGAAACGCCATTTCGACGCCGTCTTCGGGCCAGGCGAGAACGTGCCGCGGCGGCTCGATGGTCGCTTCCGGCGCGGGCGTTGCCCCGCCGCGCGCCTTCTCCGGCAGAGCTCTGCTCCACGAGATATCGGCGCGCGGCAGGGGCTGCCCGCTGGTTTCGTCCCGGCTGGGCCGAGCGCCGGAAAGCGCGTCGTCCGGCGGCGATTGCCGTCGTGCCAAAAACCAAACAGACCCGGAAACCGTCGTTCCTGTTCCGATCATCGGGGTCGTTCCTGTTGCGATACGCGGAGCGGCAGTTCTCGGGATGGTTGTTCCACGAGCCGCCCCGCAAGACGCGGGGATGGTTCTTGCGCCTCCCGAAGTCGTGAGAATCCGGCGGCCATGCGCCGCCAGCCGAGGTCGTCACCGAAGCGGGCATGCGCAAACAGCGCCTCGCCGCGCGCGCAAAGCTCCTTCTCTCCGATGCGACGCTTCTCGAAGGAACGCTCGAGCTCCTTCATTCGCCGCCGGAGCCGCCTCCGCCCCATCGCGTTCAGCCGCGTCCGATCGGGGTAGAGAACGAAGCCGAGATACGGCACCCCGAGCTCCGAACGGTTCAGCACTCCGCCGTCTTTGATCCTGAGGCCCAGCCCATCGAGCAGCGCCGCAGCCTCTTCTCGCAGCACGAGCAGCTCGTCGTGGTCGCCGAAAAATAGAAGATCATCCATGTAGCGGAGGTACCGGCGCACGCGGCGAGTCTGAGTAACCCAGTGGTCGAACGGATCGAGGTAGAAGTTACCGAGATATTGGCTGGTGAGGGCGCCAATCGGAAGCCCTTTTTCTGGACGGTGAGCGTACGAGTCGATGAGGCGGCCGAACAGCGCGAGCAGCCGCCGTTCGCGAAAGCGCCGGGCGAGGAGCGCCCGAAGAAGCGCGTGATCGACGCTGTCGGAGAACTTTTCGACGTCGAGCTTCAGAAACCATTGGCCCGGGCGAATCCAGTGGCGCACTTGGCGGAGCGCCGCGTGCTGCCCCCGCCCCGCGCGGCACGCGTAGCTGTGAGCGATGGCCCCTCGCTCGAGAACGGGACCGGCAGCGCTCATCAACGCATGGTGAACGACGCGATCCCGGAAGGGCGGCGCGTGAATCGTGCGCGTCTTCGGATCGCGAATCGCGAAGACCCGATACTGCCCGAAGCGGAACGAGCCCTCGAGGAGCGCATGAGCAAGGCGCCCCGTCTCCCGATCGAGGTCGGCAAAAAAGGCGCGGACCTCGCTGCGCCAGCGTTTGCCGCGAGCGGCGCGCCAAGCGAAACACCCGGTATCTCATGGCCTACCGCACCTCAGCCGCCGGCGCTCCGGGGTCCGAACCTCGCCGCCGGCCCGAGCCAGTTGCACCGGCCCCTTCCGCCTCCGGCCTCGTCCCTCGGCCTCCGGCTCCCGGGGCACCCGGCTCCGCTTCTCGTCTGCTGCCCGCCGGACCAAACAGACCCGGAAACCGTCGTTCCTGTCCCGAACATCGGGGTCGTCCCCGAGGCGAAACGCGGAGCGGCAGTACTCGGGATGGTCGTTCCACGAGCCGCCCCGCAAGACGCGGGGACGGCCCGACCCCAGCATCGACTCGAGACCCAACTCGTATTCCCGTTCGCGCCCCGAGGCTCCCGGGTCGACCGCGCCGTCCACGCGCCGCCGGTACGCGGTTTCGTCGAACACGTCGTGACACCACTCCCACACGTTGCCGTGCATCCCGAAGAGGCCGAAGGGGTGCGATTCGTCCCGTTCGTCCACGGGGTGCGTCTCTCCTCCCGAGTTTTCGCCATACCACGCAACCGCCCCGAGCGCGGCCTCGCCGTCACCCGCGTAGTACTCGGTCTCCGTGCCGGCGCGGCACGCGTGCTCCCACTCGACTTCGGTCGGCAGGCACGCGCGTCCGAAGCCTTTCGGGAGCTTGCCGGCCCGCTCGCGCGTGAGCCAGTCCGCGAACCGAACGGCGTCGCGCCAGGTCACGTTCTCGACCGGCCGCCTGGGCCCCTTGAAGTCGCTCGGCTCGGGCTTGCTCTGCAACGCGGGCGAGCGGCGGGCGACCGCACGATACTGCTCCTGGGTCACCGGGAACGTACCTAGGTAGAAGTCGTCCGCGATCGTCACCTCGTGCACGGGCTCCTCGTTGGACCAGTAGCCGCGCGCGCCCATGCGAAATCTGCCCGCCGGGATGCGCCGGAAGAACAGGGGAACGCGCTCTGGCAACCAGAGGGTGAAGTCGGCGTCACGGGCAGCTTGCTCCCATACCGACGACGGCCGAGCGTACGATCGGGCGCGCATGCCGCCCGAGGGTAGCGCGTTTCGCGGGTTCCCGGTGCCGGTCATCGGAGCCCGCGCACGACCGAAGTGCGCATGCACGTGACGCTGCCCGGCCCCGAGCGCTTTGCCGGGTGCTCGACCGGCTGATGACTGACTTGTAAGTCGCCGAGCGTGGCTCGTCGCTGTCCCTCGGGTGCGCTCATTGCGCAAGCTTTGTCCGCGCTCGTCGTTGCCGGCGTTTGGCCCGAGCGACACTCGAGCAGTCAGCAGGTTCCCGGGCTTGTTCGACTCGCGCATTAGCGCCGGCCGGACTCTCCCTCACTGCGCTCGCTCGCCTCCGTCGACGCCAAAACGCTACTTCGTTGGCCGGCGGGTGTTCGCCTGAACAATTTCGGAATGACGCGGATACGACGTCAAGCGACCTTGACTTCGACCTTCGCGGTGAGGCCGGTCTCGTCGACGAGATCCTGAAGTGCGAGTTGGACGAAGTACAGCTCGTTGAACCCGAGAATCCCGGCGAAGCGAAGAGCTCGTTCGGGACTGACTCTCTTTTGACCAGTCTCGATTTGATGAAGGTGCTGTCGGGAGACGCCAAGGCGCTCGGAGAACTTGGCGAGAGAAAGGTCGTCAGCTTCTCGAAGAGCGGTGAGAAGCTGACCAAAGGTAAGGGGCCCACCGTTGAGAGATTCGAGGAAGGCGTTGGTGGACTCGTTCAGCTTGGCTGCCCGGTTTTTGGTGGATGCCTTGTGGGTTGCCATGGTGACCTCAGTACTGGTGCTTGTTGACGGCTTCGACGAGAGCAAACTCGACGAAGCCATCGGTTCTGACGATGTAAATTGCGCGATACGAGCGGCTGAGGCGGATCGAGCGGTGGCCGACCCAGGTGCCCTTGAGGGGTTCGTCGTGGTACCCGGGGACCTTGCGAGTCTGTTCGAGACCCACGGTCTGCACGGACCCGACCCAGGCCATGAACTTCCGTACGATGTGTGGCGGGCACGCGCGAAGGTCCTTGCGAGCAGCCGGGGAAATGACGACGACCGCTAGCACCAGGACAACGTAGCAGAAGGATCAGGGCTGTCAACCCACTGGGATGACATCGAGGAATCGCATCGAAACCCCGCCGACCGCGAACCTGGTCGCAAGGAGCAGGAAAAGACGCCGCAGCTTTTTTCCGCCCGCCCCAACGGCTGGCGTTCTGTCGTGAGACCGGAGCGTAGCGAGGGCCTCGTCGGTCAGCAGCTGTACGGCTGCACCGTTCTCGCACCCACGAGCTCTAGAGCGCAAAAATGCCGACTCGTGCGAACGGCGCTGCCAGCCGCCGAATGTCATCTGGATCTCCGGTCGCAATCACTGCCTTGTCGAACTGCAACGCCGTCGCAACCACAAACGCATCGACCGCGTGAGCAGATGACAGCGGTGGACCGAGCTGTTCCTCCAACTCGGAGATCAGGAGGCCCACGCCCTCGCAAGGGGGCTCCTGTCTGGCTCCCCTAGCAGGTTCCAGCTGCGCCGGATGAGCGGAAGCGCGTCTGCTGCAAACCGGCATGGGCGCGCGGGTCACCATGTTACGACTCGCGAGCCCGGCGGAGCAAGCGCGCAACGTCCAGCAGATCGGCCCAGTAGTTCATGTAGGCCGTGTCGAGCGCATCGCCCTGAACTCTGAGGACGCCCAGGATGTCGGACCATTGGCGATCAGAAATTTCGTTGCCGAGCTTGTACCAGATCAACTTGTGCAACAGGGTGTCCTCGGGCGTCGCAAAGCGAATGCTAACGTCCCGGTCGTCGATCGAGAGACGTTCAACGCGTGCCCTTTTCATCTCTTCCCGAGACCAAGCATCCGCACGCAAGACGAAGACGTCTGCCTTGAACATTGTTGGGAGATGCACGACGTTGAACGAAGCGCGACGTGCAATCGCGTCCCGGATCATGTCGGCGTCCACGTAGAAATCGCCTTGCAAATGAGCTGTGAATCGATCGACATGCTCGGCTCGGATATCAGCCACAAGATCCACGTCCTGCGTTGCGCGCGGAACGCCGTACACGGAACTCGCAAGTGACCCACCGACAAGGTACGGGACCGCGAGATCGTCGAACACGCCTGCGATTCTTGCGACAACGACAAGGGGCTCGGAAAGCACTAGTAACCGCGGGCTCCTTGGTTCCAGCCGAAAGCTGCGGCCATGATTCCTGCGTCCAACCAGCGCGAGGCCAGCCGTAGCGCAACCTCGCGCTGATCCGCATCGGGATGGCGGCGGCGAATGTCTAGCAGCGCAAGTTCCTGCACTGCCCTCGTCAACGCGCGAACCCGCTCAAGCTTCTGCGACGGCGTCATCTTCCTATATCCGTCGATGAGAAGTGCCTCAACGGCAGGATGCGTATCGACGATCAGTGTATCGTTCACCGTCGAGAGAATACCACCAGGTTACGGTGTCGCCCACCCCGACGTAAACGCCTTTGGACACGCTCGCCTCGACGCTGCCGACCGCCCAACGGGGTAGCGCTTCTGCTGCGGCGGAGCAACCCAGCAGAACGGCCCGGCGCCTCAGCAGGCGCTCACGATGAAACAGAAGAACCAAGGCGAGCGCCCGGCAAGACGCCGGCACTCAGCCCGGCCCGCCAGCAGCAAGCGCCTTACGGCTGGTCGATCGGGGCGTGCTCATCCTCGTCGGTCAGCAATGCTGTACGGCTGGACCGTTCTCGCACCCACGAGCTCTAGCGCGCAAAAATGCCGACTCGTGCGAACGGCGCTGCCAGCCGCCGAATGTCGTCTGGAGCTCCGGTCGCAATCACTGCCTTGTCGAACTGCAACGCCGTCGCAACCACGAACGCATCGACCGCGTGAGCAGACGACAACTTCAGCTTGGCCAACATGTGCCCTGCCTGCTCCAACTCGTGCGCAACCGCACGGGCGACGAACCCCGACAGACCACGGGCACCAACTCTTTTGCGCACGGCCGCCGCGAGCTCTCCGGGAATGCTGACCGACAACTTGGCTGCTGGCTGGCCCATTCAGGTTTCCTGCCAGAGTAGGAACTAGCTAGCAAGTCGTCTGTCATTGGTCCGCGCTCGTCGTTGCCGGCGTTTGGCCCGAGCGACACTCGAGCGGTCGAAAAGCTCCCGGGCTTGTTCAACTCGCGCACTAGCGGGTCGAATCGGTCCTTGGCGGCCCCCGATCGAAACGTCAACGTCGTGGCTCGACGAGCGCGCGGCGCCCGCAGCCGGCCTTCAAATGCACTGACCGCCCACGCAGCTCGCGGCGTCCGGACAGCGCCGCCCGCAGCCGCCGCAGTGCTCGACGTCGTCCGCCGTGTCGCGGCAGCCCGCGGCGGGACAG
>DASWGX010000364.1:0-5377 GCA_036393455.1 Polyangiaceae bacterium | reverse complement strand
AGATCCACCCATTCCATCTGCGCTTCGCGTCGCCATTCGCCACATCGAATCCGCCGTCGACCGTCTCTGGCGCGATGCTGCCTGATCCCTTCGGACAAACTTGACCTGTTCGTCCACGAAATCCTGGCTCAAGGGCTCTAGTCCGCGCCCGAAATGTTTCTTCACAGCGGTGATGGGCGGACAGAAGCCAGCCAGGTAAGTCCGAGCGTCGGTCGTGAGGGCCGCCAGGTCAGTTGCTCCTCCGGGTCTTGGTCGCTATTGACCAGCGCGGCGCGTAGCCCGATGCCACCGGCTCTTTCAACCTGCTCCTGCATGAGCGCTTTCAGCGGCTGAAATATCAGCACGATGCCTCGTGACCACGGGCTGGCTCCGAGGGCTTGATAGCAGAGCGACTTACCATGGCCGGTCGGCGCTACGAACGTGACTCGCCGTCCCGCGAGCAAATGCGTGACTACGTCGGCTTGCTTTGCGCGTAACGCCGTCAATCCGAAGTGCGCTCGGAGCCAAGCTTCGACGACGAAGGTGCCGGCTGCCGCGAGCCCGTTGATCGTCCGTCAATCCGAAGTGCGCTCGGAGCCAAGCTTCGACTTCGGCTGAATCCCTGGGTTTCCTGGCGCCTCCGGCCATCGAGGCCGGAGGGTAGCATGCTGATACTGAACAGGGGAGCAGTTTCTGCCGCCCGGTCGCGGCCTGCCGGCGACTAGGCCGCCCGGCGTCGCGCGCTAAGCCGCGATGTCACGGTACGAAACGAACGGCACGGCCAGCGAGCTCCGGCGCTACGACGCGGGCATGCAGGCTCGGTTCGGCGGCGATATCCAGCGGCTCGACGTGGCCGATCTGCGCCGCAGTGAGCTACGCCGTGAAGCGTGACTCGCTCTACGGCGGGCCGCCGCCGAAGGTCCACTAGTCGCTCGGAGCGCAGGCGCCGTCCTCGCAAGCGCCGGCGCACTCGAAGACTCTGGAGATGACCCTGCCGGTCGGAAACGGCGCACACCCGCCCTCGAATTCGCACAGCTCCCTCATCTCGCACGTGTATTCGACCAGGTCGCCGTTCGCTTCACACTCGTCGCTGAACGTTCCGTTGGTACCCTCGATCGTCTGGCGAACTTCGGGGTCGAGCGTGAGCTCGGGCAAGCCCAGACGCTCGGGGCAAACGATGACTTCGCTCGAGGCGCCGCCCCCCGCTCCGCCCCTGCCCGCCCCGCCGCTCTCTCCCGAAGCGCCGCCGGAACCGGCCTGTGCGCCGCCGCCGCCGCGACCTGCATCGCCAGTGCTGGAGCCGCCCGCGGCGACGCCCCCGACACCCGAAGCGCTGGACATTGCACCCGTGCCCCCCGAGCCGGCGCTTTCACCCGAAGCAGCGGCACCCTGCGTCGCTCCACCCGTGGAAGAGCCGCCCGCCGTGCCTTGGCTCGCATCATCGGAAGAGCCCGCGGACTGTCCACCGCAAGCGACGCTCAGAGCGACAAGGAGCACGGGGCTGCGGCTCGAAACTCTCATGGGATGATGTGCGCCCCGGGTGCCAGTGTGCGGCCCAATGTGCCACCCTGTGCCGCGCGACAGCAGGGTCTTTCCGCAATTCGACGCGATCCGGCGATGTTTCATCAGAAAGCCCGAGAGCGCACGCAATACACATGCCAGCAATAGACATACCCGCTCGCTGAAGCGATACTGCCTCCTCTGGCATGACCTCGGCGGTTCGCAAGTGACGATGAAGAGGGCTACAGCCGCGAGCACCCTCGCTGCGTTGATCACGGCGCTCATCGTTTCCTGCGGCGACGACGATCAGAGCCCGGTCGGAGACGGAGCCGCCGGCGAGGGCGGAGCCGCCGGCGAAGACGGACGCGCCGGCGAATCGGGCAGCTCGAACGGCGCCGCCGGTACTGCCGGGCAGAGCGGCGGCAACGGCGGCACCGACACCGGACCTCGTACCAGCGGCGCGGGCGGAGTTTCCGACGGCGGCGCGGGCGGACTTCCCGACGGCGGCGCTGCGGGCGAGCCGTCCGCCGGCGGCCAACCGGGCATGACGCCGATCTTCGCCGAAGCCTACTGCAACCGAATCGACGCTTGCTCCGAAGAGTGGGGCGTCGCGATCGATCCTGCGCGTTGCGAAGAGTTCATAGCGTACATGGGCGCGCCCCTCTCCAGAGATCCGGGTCCCCCTCCCCAGCCGGTGCTCGGCCCGCTGCCGCCGGATCGCGTGGCGTCGTGCACGGCCCTGCTCGACGAGCTCGACTGTCCCGAGCTGTATTTCGGATTCTTCGTCTTCGAGGCAGCGTGCTGGGGGCTCGACGAAGGCGCCGATTGCTCCCGCGCCGCGTGCGCTCCCGAGTTCGCCTGTGCACCGGCGGACGCAAACGGTCCGAGCTGCCGCCGCTGCACGTCGGCGCTCGATCAGAGCTGCGAGTCCCATGGCGATTGCAGCGCGGACCGATCGCTGCTCTGCGATTTACAAGGTGCCGGCGGCGGCGAGGATCTGGGCACCTGTGTCGTCGCCACCGAGGGCGCACAATGCGACGGCGCGTGCGGCCCCGAGCTCGCGTGCGTCGACGAACAGTGTGTCCCTCCGCCGGGCGAGAACGAGCCCTGCGACAACTTCATCGACTGCGGCAGGCTCGTCAACACATGCCAGGCGCGCAGCTGCGTACCGCTGCCCGGACGCGACGCGGAGTGCGAGGGCGGCTGCAAGGGCGCGTTCCTGTGCGACGGCACGTGCGGCGATCGTCCCGGCCTGGGCCAGGAATGCAGCGGCGGCTGCCGAGCTCCTTACCAATGCGTACAAGGACAATGCCGCGATCCGTTCGCGGTAGCCGAGCTCCAGGTGGGCGAAGTTTGCGCGGGCGCGAGCTGCGCCGGTACCCAGTGCGCTTTTCTGTTCGGACTTTGCGCCGACAGCTACTGCAACCCGGCAGCGAACCTATGCGCCGCGTACATCCCCGACGGCAACGCTTGCCCCGACGGCATCGGCTGTAACCCCGCCACCGCGGACTGCACGACTTCCGAAAGCTTCCCCGCCTTGACGTGCATCCCCTACGAACGACAGGGCGCGCCCTGCAACGACGCGTCGCCGTGCCGTCCCGGCCTTTTGTGCCAGGGCCGCTGCGAAGGCGGCGTCTATGCCGGCATGCCCTGCCTCGGCCCCGAGTGTGAAGGCGGCGCCTGCAACCCCACCTGCGTCCCCGACGACCAAGCGCCGTCGCTCTGCACGCAATAGGACGCGCTCACGTCGCCGCGGCCCTGGTCATTCCGCGCGGCGCTCGGCCTCGTTCTTCAGGCGCCGGTCGACGACGAGCGGGCCGAACGAGCGTTCACTCGGTAAGAAATCGCGTCACTTCGTTCACGAAGTCCTCGGGCGCCGTATGCATCGCCGTGTGCCCCTGCCCCACCAGCGTGCGCACGCGCGCATCGGGAAGAGCCGCGGCAATTGCCTTTGCGCTCGCGAGCTCGCGCGACGGGCTGTCACTGCCCACGAGGAGCAGCGTCGGCGCCCGCATTGCCTGGAACCGTTCGGGTGCAAACGCATAGCGCTCGTATGCCCGGAGCTCGCGCGGTACGGAGCGGGCGTTCGAGAGTCGCACCTTCCACGCCGCTTCTTGGGCGCGCAAGAGCTCGACCTCTTCGGTCGACATTTCGACGATCTCCCGCAAAAGCGCAACCAGCACGCCTTCCACGTCTGCGGCGGCGAGCTTCGTCTCGAGTCGATCGATGATCCCGGGCGCAAAGTCGTCCGCGCCCCGAAGCGGCACTCCTTCGTAGAGAATCAGCCGCCCCACATTGGCGGTGAGCAAGGCGGCTTCGAGCGCGCAGAGCGCCCCGTGCGAATGGCCGAGCACCGCGGGCGCGCCGCCGATCGCGTCGAGAACGGCCGCCACGTCTTCGGCTTCGCGCGTGAGCTCGTACGCGGGCGCGTCACCGCTCTCCCCGCGACCGCGCCGGTCCATCGCGCAAACCATGAAGTTTCGCTCGAGCGCTGGAAGCACTGAGCGCCACGTCGTCGTATGGTCGGCAGTCGCACCGTGCACGAGCAAGAGCGGAGTCCCCTCGCCCGTGCGAGAGAAGGCGATCGGCGTACCGTCGCGCGAAGGGGTGACGCGCATGTTCGTGGTCAGAGGTTCTAACACGAGGGCGGCCTCGAGCATGATTGCCGCACGCTCAGCGCGCCGCTTGCGCCCGGACGAGCTTCTGCCTATGCCTCGCCAAGGCTCAGGAGTCCTCCACCGCAGCCGCCCAAGACAGCCGCGAAGCGTGGCTTCTCAAGAACGGCTTGAAGTTTTTTGTGCAGCGCGACGCGCGGCCAGCCGCTCTTCGCGTTCGGGTGTCGTACGAGGTGGGGCATCGCGACGATCCGCCGGGGTACGAGGGGACAATCCGGTCGATGAATAGCGGAGCCGACCCGAGCGCGGTGAGATTGCTAGCTATCCGCGCCTCACTCGACCTTGATGAGGCGGCAGCCCTGGCAGGTGGCGGGAGCCTCGGGATCGCGGTCGTCGCAGGCTTCGCCTTCTTGGAGGATGCCGTCGCCGCAGTAGCCTCCGAGGACGCAGCCTTCCTGGCACTCGTTGTAGCCGCCGTCGTTCACGCCGTCGTCGCACTCTTCGCCGAACCCGAGGATGCCGTCGCCGCACGTGGGCTGGCAATCGCTCTTGGATGCGTCGAAACCGGTCAAGGTGAGCTGGAAGCTGGACGAGATGACCTGGCGCTCGGCATGAAAGACCTTGATCTCGTAGACTTCACCGGGCGTGAGCCCAAAGTCGCTGACGGGCCGCGTCGATTCGTTCCAGATCGCCGCTGCCTGGTCGGTGCTATAGCCGACCGTCGCATCCGTGGCACCGAGCTGGATACGACCGCCCTTGGGCGGGTGGAGGTTGCCGATATCCACGGCCAGGGTTCCGTTGATGAAGACCCAGACGTCGTCGTCACCGACGAAGGTGAGCCGAGCGTTTGCCGCCGGGTCGTAGATGAACCAACGCGTCACTTCGGTGGTGAAAGAAAAGTTGTGCAGGCCAGGCAGGACCTGCCAGTTCCCGCCATAGATTTCCTGCGGCACGCTCGCTTCGTGGAGGTTTTCGTCCGCGGGATTCGCGATATCGTCCAGCGGAAAGAAACTCGGATTGCCGTCCACCGGGCACGGCATGCCGTCGTTGACGTTGGGCTGACAGACGGGGCTGCCCACTTGGGCCTCCCAGCGCGTTCCGTCGTCCATGAGCCGATTGACGAAGTTGCCGCTGCCGTCGTTGAACAGGACGATCTCGTCGACAATCGGTCCCGAGTTGCCTCCCTCGAAGTCGCGGAACCACTCGTTCAGCGCGGAGACGTTGCCGGTATTGGCAGGATCCGGCTTCCCGTCACTGTCCAGGGTTGCTCCGACCATTCCCGC
>DASWGX010000363.1:0-24583 GCA_036393455.1 Polyangiaceae bacterium | reverse complement strand
CGCTCTGCATCGCGTTCGTGCTTCAGCGGCGCCTCGGCGTTCGCTTCGTCGCGCTCTGCCTGGCGGGCGGGGCGTTGTTCGGCTGGCGCGCGCACGTCGCGCTCGACGAGCACGAAGGCCGCGCGGCGCAGGCGCGCCAGCGCGTGAAGATGCCGGAACGCTGCGCGGGAGAAGCTCACGTGGTTTCTTCGCCGGCACTCGGCCGCTCGGGGCTTCGCTACCTCGCGCGTGCGGCGATCCTCGATTGCGAAAATGGGCCGCTCTATGGCGTCACGCTCAGGCTCGTGGGCGGTCCGCCCGAGCTCGGGCGCGGCGATCGCGTGCGCATGGTGGCGCAAGTCTCTCCGGTGCGGGCGTTCAGGAATACCGGCTTGCTCGATCCGCGGCCGTCGCTGGCACGCTCGCACGCGGTGCTCGGCGGCGGTGTGCTGGCGCTCGACGTCGTGGAGCCCGGCAACGGCCTCGGCCACGCCGTGGACGCGGCCCGCGCCCACGCCCGCGCGCGCATCACGGCGAGTTTCTCGCCCAAGGCCGTGCCGCTGGCGCGCGCTCTCGTGCTCGGGGAGTCGGACCTGGATCCGGAGGACGACACGGCCTTCAAGCACAGTGGGCTCGCGCACTTGCTGGCGGTCAGCGGCACGCACTTGGTGTTCGCGGTGCTCGCCCTGGTGCGCGCGGCCAACTTCGTTTTGGTGCGCGTGGAGCCGTTCGCGGCGCGCTTCGACGTCGCGCGCTTTTCGGCGGCGCCGGCGGCCGTGCTCGCGCTGCTGTACGCCGACTACGCGGGCGGCAGCGGCTCGGCGTGGCGCGCCGCCTGGATGCTTGCGGTGGTGCTCGGCGTGCGCGCGTTCGGCGGCCGTCCGAGCGGTCCGCTGGCGCTGGCGCTGTCGATCGGCGTCGGCGCCGTGGTCGATCCCTTTGCGGCCTTCGATCTGTCGTTCGCGCTGAGCGTCGCGGCGACGGGCGGGCTGCTCATGATCGGCCGCACCTTCGAGCGCCGCATCCGGCCGCTCGCTGCGTGGCTCCGGCCGCTCTTGCTCGCCATCGGCGCCACCGTGTCGGCCATGCTGCCGTGCTTGCCGCTCTTGTCGCTGATGGGTCCCAACCAGACGCTCGCCGGCATTTTCGCCAACGTGCTCGCGGGGCCCGTCGGTGAGGTCGTCGCGCTGCCGCTGTGCCTCTTGCACGCGCTGCTCGAACCGTGGCCGCGCATCGAAGCGGGCGTCGGCACGGTCGCGTCCGGCGCGTTGCTCGTCGTGCGCGCGCTCGCTCACGGCAGCGCGGGGCTCGAGGCGCTCGCCTTCGAGCTCCCGGCACCGACGGCGTGGCAGCTCGCCGCCGCAGCGCTCGGCATCGTGGTCTGGCTCGCGGTGCGGCGCCGCTGGTGCTTCGCCGTCCTCGGCGCCCTCGGCGTTGCGGAGCTTTTCGCGCGCTTCCAGGGCGCGCCGCGCGATCGACTGCGCTTGAGCTTCCTCGACGTCGGGCAAGGCGACGGCATCCTCGCCGACCTGCCGGACGGCGCGGCGATGCTGGTCGACGCCGGCGGCATCGTCGGCAGCACGGTCGACCCTGGCGCGCGCGTCATCCTGCCGCTTTTGCGCGAACGCCGCCGGCGGCGCCTCGACGTCGTGGTGCTCTCGCACCCGCACCCCGATCACTTTCTCGGCCTTCGCGCCGTCGTGTCAGAGCTCGCGGTGGGTGAGCTCTGGGACACGGGCCAATACGGTTCACGCGGGCCGGCGCCGTACCGCGAGCTCATCGACATCGCCGAGCGGCGCGGCGTGCCCATTCGCGGCCCGCGCGAGCTCTGCGGCGCACCCCGCCGTCACGGAGACGCGACGATCGAAGTCTTGCATCCGTGTCCCGGCGTCGATTCCGCCCGCAGCCCGAACGACAATTCGTTCGTGATCCGGCTTTCGTTCGGCGTTCACACGGTGCTCTTCACCGGGGACGCCGAGCACGAGGAAGAAGCGGACATCGTCGCACGCTGGCGGGGCGGCGCCGTCGACCTTTTGAAAGTCGGACACCACGGCAGCCGCACCTCGTCCAACACCGAGCTTCTCTCGGTCTTGAAGCCGCGACAGGCCGTCATCTCGAGCGGCATCGGCAACCGCTTCGGTCATCCGCACGACGTGGCGCTCGAACGTCTCCAGGCGGCCGGTGCCGACACGCTGCGCGTCGACGAGCTCGGCTCCGTCATCTGGGAGAGCGACGGGCAGAACGTGGAAGTGACGTCCTTCGTGCGGCGCTGACGGGGTTTGGCGCCGCCCTCAGGGAAGCCGCGCGATCCAGAGATCGCGGCCGCCCACGAGACTCGCCGATCCGACGATGGTCTTGCCGTCGCTCGAGACTCCGTCGACGAAAAATGGTGGTAAAAACTCCGAGACCTCGAAGCCCCATTCTACTACGTCGTCGAACAGAAGACTGACGTCGCCCTCGGCGTCCCAGAGCGTCGCTTCGGGCGGGCCCGCGCAAAATCCGGCGAAGGGCGTTCCACTCGCGGGTGCGCGCGCGAGCGATACCCCGCAGGCGAACTTGCTCTCGAGCACATCGAGGTTCACCTGCCCCGAACCCTCGGACAGGATCGCCGGGTTGCCCCACGGGACGCCGAAGGGCCCGTCGGCGGGGTTGACGAGCAGATAGATGCGCGCGCCGTCGTCGCTGACGCTCATCGCGGCGGAGCTCGACGGCGCCAAGACATCGGGCACCGAGCCCGCACCGGCCCAGCGCGCTGCGCGGCGCGAGCCGTCCGAGGCGACCGTCGCTCCGACGATGACCGTCCCGTCGGAGTTGACGCCGTTGACCGCGGCGCCAGTGTCGCCGGCCGCAGGTCCGAGCTCGCTCGCGCTGGCAACCTCCGGCCAAAAGAAACCCGAACGCGGCGTGCCATCGTCGGTCGTCGTGAGCGACCCGACGATCACGAAGGTGCCCGCAGGCTCGGCGATGCCCGTCGGTATGGCGTTCAGCCCCTCCGCCACGCCGGCCAAACCCTCCAGCCCCGAGCCTTCGATCCAGCGGAACGTATGGATCTCGTCCGTGACCACGGAAACTCCCGCGATCACGCTGCCGTCACGATTGACGACGCGGGCGGTGCTCGAATCGTCGTCCGGCAGCACACCGAGCTCCTCGGCGTCGCCGTCGAGCACCCAGCGCACCGCCATCGTGCTCGCAGCGTCGGAGGCCGTCCCCACGACGACGCGTCCGTCGGCGCTGATGGCGTTGGCGCTGCTATCGAGAAAGCCTGGCGGCGGTTCGAGCAACACCACGCCCTCTTCGCGGCTCCAGCGCATCGCGCGCGTGTGCGACTCCGGCACGGCGCCCGCGCCGCCCGCACCTTGCTCGTCCGCGATCGTCACGTTCGTGGCGATGACGGTCCCATCGGCGCTCACCTTCGCGATCGTGCCGAACACCTGGGGCATTTCCGCCGTCGTCAGATCGAGCGTTTCGAAGCGCAGGAGCTCGCAAGTTTTCCCCGTGTGACTCGTGTCGCAGCGACAGGTGAAGTCGCCGAGCGTGTTCATGCACTCGCCGCCATTTTGACAGGGATTGGGAGCGCAGCGGCCGGAGCTGCCTTCGTCGCCGCCGAGCCCAGCTGCTCCCGCCGAGGGCACTGCCCCGCCGCTTCCGCCTTCGCCCCCCGAGGCCATGCCATCGTCGCCCGCGCTGCCGCCGCTCCGGTTACCGGAGCTCCCACCGACTCCGGCGTCGTCGCCACCGCTGCCCGTCTCACCCGACGCGCCGCCGGCGCCCGTCGCGTCACCGTCGTTGCGGACGATTTGCGTCGTGGAGCAACGCATGAACGGGAGCGCGCACGCCGCGATCAACAAAGAAGCCTGGAGCTTGGATCGGTGCGACATCGGTGTGGCGGCTCGAATCTGCCCTACGCCCTTCGCGCCGGCAAGCGCTCGTTGGGGCTCCGGCCGCCTCGCGTTCGAAGCGCCGCCGCCGCTGCAACGCGCGGCGGCCATCCCGCCGAGTGTGGCACCGCGCCGGCGGCGCCGGCGCCTTCTTGGTAGTATGCCGACCCCCAAGGAGACGTTCCGCTCATGCCAGAATTCGTGTTCACGTTGCAAGAGCTCACCCGAGTTCATCCCCCGGACAAGAAGGTGCTCGAGAACATCAATCTCTCCTTCTTGCCGGGCGCCAAGATCGGCGTCATCGGGGCAAACGGGTCCGGCAAGAGCTCGCTGCTTCGCATCATGGCCGGCGTCGACAAAGACTTCCTCGGCGAAGCGCGCCCCGCGCCGGGGCTCAAGATCGGCTACTTCGCGCAAGAGCCGGAGCTCGGCGCTGCGCCCACGGTGCGCGACGCGGTCGACGAAGCCGTGTCGGAGACGCGCGCCCTCGTCACCGACTTCGAGACGCTCAGCATAAAGCTCGGCGAGTCCATGAGCGACGGCGAGATGAACAAACTGCTCGAACGCCAGGGAGCCCTTCAGGATCGCATCGACGCCGCCGACGCCTGGAACCTCGATCAACGCGTCGACTTCGCGATGGAAGCCCTGCGCTTGCCCCCCGCCGACGCCGACGTTTCCACCCTTTCCGGCGGCGAACGCCGCCGCGTCGCCCTCTGCCGCATCTTGCTCGGCCAGCCCGACATGCTCCTGCTCGACGAACCCACCAACCACCTCGACGCCGAATCGGTCGCCTGGCTCGAACGCTTCCTCAAAGAATACCCGGGCACCGTCGTCGCCGTAACCCACGACCGCTACTTCCTCGACGACGTCGCCGAATGGATCCTCGAGCTCGATCGCGGCCGCGGTTTTCCTTTCAAAGGCAACTACAGCGGCTGGCTCGATCAAAAATCCTCACGGCTTGCCCAGGAAGAGAAACAAGAAAGCGCCCGCCAGCGAAAACTGAAACAAGAACTCGATTGGGTGCGCGCCTCACCCCGCGCCCGTCAGGCCAAGAGCAAAGCGCGCCTCCAGGCGTACGAACAACTCCTCGACCGCGCCGCCACCGGCCCCGTCGACCCCGCCGAAATCAGCATCCCGCCCGGGCCGCGCCTCGGCGACCTCGTCATCGAAGCCGAGAACCTCACCAAAGCCTTCGGCGACCACGTGCTCATGGAAGGCCTCTCTTTTCGCCTACCCCGCAGCGGCCTCGTCGGCGTCATCGGCCCCAACGGCGCCGGCAAGACCACCCTGTTTCGCATGCTCGTCGGCCACGAAAACCCCGACGCCGGCAAACTCAAGATCGGCGAAACCGTCCAAGTCGCCTACGTCGACCAAAGCCGCGCCGCCCTCGCCGGCGACCACAACGTCTGGCACGAAATCTCCGGCGGCGAAGAGACACTGTTACTCGGCAAACGCGAAGTCTCCTCGCGCGCCTACGCCACCTGGTTCGGCTTTCGCGGCAGCGACCAGCAAAAGCGCGTTGGCTCCCTGTCCGGCGGCGAACGCAACCGAATCCACCTCGCCAAACTCCTCAAGTCCGGCGGCAACCTCCTGCTCCTCGACGAACCCACCAACGACCTCGACGTCGACACCCTGCGCGCCCTCGAAGAAGCCCTGCTCGACTTCCCCGGCTGCGCCGTCGTCATCAGCCACGACAGATGGTTTCTCGATCGCATCGCCACCCACATGCTCGCCTTCGAAGGCGACAGCCAAGTCGTCTGGTTCGAAGGCAACTACGCCGCCTACGAAGAAGACCGCAAACGCCGCCTCGGCGTCAAAGCCGACCAGCCTCACCGCATCAGGTACAAGCGGTTGACCAAGAACTAGAAACGACGTCGAGCGGACTCCGCACCGAGCGGACCGCGATCTAAACCCGACTGCATGGTGGCGTCTCGTCTTTGCCTGGCGTGACGGCGACGCTCACGAAGTCCACTCGGGAAATGCACCACCGCCCGTGCCGGCACTGCCGCCCGCTAGGCCACGAGCTCACTGAAGCGTGATCGACCCGCATGTAGAAACACCGACTTGTCGAACAATCGCAGGTCTACCGGGTTGGGAAGGCGCAGGTCCTCCGCTTGGGGTAGCCGTCCACCTTCGCCGTCGAATGAACGATCAACCTGAGCGATGAACACCAGGATGCAGCCTGTCCGACGCGCAAATGCGTGGAGCGACTCCACCTGTCGGTGAAGTTCCGGTGAGCTTCGCCGCTGGTCCAGAAGTTGGAGGTAGTCGATGACGATAACGGACCTTCTACCAATGGAATCGCGCACCTTCTCGATGACGTACTGCGCGCAAATCCCATCTGTACTGTCGAAGCCGAACTTGTCGGCGATATCCGATGGTCGGGCACCAACGGTCTGAAAAAGTCTCGTCATATCGGGAAGGTCGTTTTCGAGGGAGAAGAACCAAGACTTGTGACCCCGCCGCATCGCCGCCAGCGCAATCCTTAGCGCACATACCGTCTTCCCGTGCCCTCGCCGCGCGCCCAACAGCACGAGATCTCCAGCGTCCAAGCGTTCCCAGAGGTCAGCCTTCCGTTTCGGCGTCGCTTTCGCTGCCAGCAGGCTCCAGCTCGAGTACCCTTCTTGCCGAGCAACCCGATCCAACGCCTCGCACATTGGAACGCCCTCTGCGCGTTTCAGCCTTCTCGCCTTGCTTTTCAGTACGCTTATCGGAGCGGACAATGACATGGTCGACCTCCACTTCGGGCGGTTGAAGCATTCCCTTCTTCTGCGTCAAACCCGGTTCGAGGCTTCGACTGAACCGCAACCACGAATCCTGCACGCTGGTGCTTTCCCGTTGAAGGGGGGACGCGCGGACTCGAGCGCCAGCGGACTATGCCACGGCGGTGGCGCGTGACAAAGCTTGCAGATGCCGGTTTCCGAGCAGCCGATCGATAGCTTTAATCTGGTGTTTCAACGTGCCCGTCCCACCCGGGCCGCGACCCAGAGCGTTGTGGCCCACCGCGCCTCGCCGCGGTCGTAAACGAGATGCGCCGGGAGGAGAGCGCGACGGCATCGACGGTTTGGGCAATCGGTTTGGGCAATCGGTTGTCGTTGCTCCGGACTCCAATGCATAGGAGCCGCCATGGGTCTCGGCTCCGTTCGTAGATCGGCTGTTACCGTCTTCCTAGGCGCGTGTCTCGCGCTGGCCGCGAGCTCTTGCCTCGCTCCCCCGGTATCAAAGACGGGCAGCGAGCTCCTACTCGCTCAGCGACATCGTACTACCCGCTCCCGTCCCAGTGATTCGCGCGCCCAGCCCGCCCTAGGCGGCGGGCTGCGACGGTTGCTCGGCGCGCGGCGGTGCGCTTCCCGCCTCGCTGTGGAAGGAGAGGCCTTCGCCGTCTCGGTTGCGGTCGACGACGATGGCGTGGCCCGGCGGGAAGGCTCCGCTCAGCACGCGTTGAGCGAGCTCGTTCTCGACGTGTTTGACGATGGCGCGCTTGAGCGGCCGCGCGCCGAATTGGGAGTCGAAACCCACGTGCGCCAGGTAGTCCTTCGCGGCGTCGGTCACGACCAAGCCGAGGTCGCGCGCGCGGAGGCGCGCCGCGAGGCGGCCAAGCTGAATGTCGACGATGCTGCGAATGTGCTCGCGCCCGAGCGGCCGATACACGACGATTTCGTCGAGGCGGTTGAGGAATTCGGGGCGAAACAGCGTGCGCAGAGCCCGCATGGCCGTTTCGTGAGCGAGCTGCGCGCGTTCGCCGGCGTCGAGGTCGCGACGTTCCTCGACGGCGGCGAGCTCGGCGCTCGCCACGTTGCTCGTCAGGATGACGACCGTGTTCCGGAAGTCGACGGTGCGGCCTTGCCCGTCGGTGAGCCGGCCGTCGTCCAGTACTTGAAGTAGCGTGTTGAAGACGTCGGGATGCGCTTTTTCGATTTCGTCGAAGAGAACGACGCTGTACGGGCGGCGCCGCACGGGTTCGGTGAGCTGCCCGCCTTCGTCGTAACCGACGTAGCCGGGGGGCGCGCCGATCAGCCGAGAAACGGCGTGGCGCTCCATGTACTCGCTCATGTCGACGCGGATCATCGTGCGCTCGTCGTCGAACAGAAACTCGGCCAGAGCTCGCGCGGTTTCCGTCTTTCCGACGCCGGTCGGACCGAGGAACAGGAACGACCCGATCGGCCGCGCTTCGTCGCCGAGCCCGGCGCGCGAACGCCGCACGGCGTCGGCGACCGCAGCGAGCGCCGCGTCTTGCCCAATCACGCGCCACTTCAGGTTCTCTTCCATGTGGAGCAGTTTCTGCATTTCCCCTTCGAGCATCTTCGAGACGGGAATGCCGGTCCACTTCGAGACGATGCCGGCGATGTCTTCGTCCGTGACTTCCTCGCGCAGGTACGACTCCTTTTCCTGCACCCCCGCGAGCTCCGCGCGCAGCGTTTCGATGCGCTTCTCCTTTTCCGGGATCTTGCCGTATTGAATCTCCGCGGCGCGGCCGAGGTCGCCCGCTCTGCGAGCGCGTTCCTCGTCCGTTCTGAGCTCTTCGAGCTCGCGCTGCGCGACGCGCAGCGACGCGATGATCTCCTTTTCGCGCAGCCATTGCGCCCGCATCGTGTCGCGCGTTTGCATCAGCTCCGCGACTTCGCGCTTGAGCTCTTCGAGCCGGGCGCGGCTTGCCTTGTCGCGCTCTCGCTTGAGCGCCTGTTCCTCGATGCGAAGCTGTAGCAAGCGCCGCTCGACCTGATCGATCTCGAACGGCATGCTGTCGATTTCCATCTTGATCTTGCTCGCCGCTTCGTCGACGAGGTCGATCGCCTTGTCTGGCAGGAAACGGTCCGGAATGTAGCGGTGGCTGAGCACCGCCGCCGCGACGAGCGCCGCGTCCTGAATCCGAATCCCGTGGTGGACCTCGTAGCGTTCCTTGAGGCCGCGCAGGATTGCGATGGTGTCTTCGACGCTCGGCTGGCTCACCATCACCGGCTGAAAGCGGCGTTCGAGCGCGGCGTCTTTCTCGATGTGCTTGCGGTACTCGTCCAGCGTCGTGGCGCCGATGGCGCGGAGCTCGCCGCGCGCCAGCGCGGGCTTCAGCATGTTGGCCGCATCCATGGCGCCTTCGGCCGCCCCTGCTCCGACCAAGGTGTGAAGCTCGTCGATGAAGAGGATCACGTTGCCGGAGCTGCCCTCGACTTCCTTGAGCACGGCTTTCAACCGATCCTCGAACTCACCGCGGAACTTCGAGCCGGCGACCATGCTGGCCAGGTCCAGGGCCAAAATGCGCTTTTCCTTGAGCGGCTCCGGGACGTCTCCGTTGGCGATGCGGTGCGCGATGCCTTCGGCTATCGCCGTCTTGCCGACGCCTGGCTCCCCGATCAAGACGGGGTTGTTCTTGGTGCGACGGCTCAGGACCTGCATCACGCGACGGATCTCCTCGTCGCGTCCCACCACCGGATCGATCTTTCCCTGCCGCGCCAGCGCCGTCAGATCGCGCGTGTATTTTTCGAGCGCTTGGAATTTTCCCTCGGGGTTCTGATCGGTGACACGTTGCGTCCCGCGGATTTGCGCCAGCGCCCGCAGGATCCCGTCGTAGCTCAAGCCGTGACGATCGAAGACCGCTTGCACGTCCTTGTCGTGCTTGGCCGCCGCCAGAATGAAGTGCTCGACTGAAACGAAGTCATCTTTGAGCCCCTTCGCCTCGTCCTCGGCGCGCTGCAAGAGAGGCACCGCGCGCCGGCCGAAGCTCGGCTCCGCGCCGCCCCCCACCTGCGGCAGCTTCGCGATCCGCTCTCCGAGCGCTTCGGCGAGAGCCTTGGGGTTTGCCCCTGCCCGTTCGACGAGCGGCCGGCCGATGCCGTCTTCCTGTTCGAGGATCGCGGACAATAGATGCTCCGGAATGACCTCCGGGTTCCCCTTGCGAGAAGCAAGGTCGATGGCGGCGCGGAGCGCCTCCTGGCTCTTGGTGGTGAAGCGATCGTGGCGCATTGAGCTTCCCTTCGCGCCCGTGACTTCCCAACGCCGGGCGCTCGAAGTGCCCCGCAAGGTAAGTCGATCATCGGGCTTATCAAGACCCGGCGCTGAATTCGCTGGCTTTCGCTCCACGTTGCGGAGCGATCCAGCGGCTTCGGGCGACTATCCGCCCGCGCCGCCCGCGCCGCCCGCGCCGCCTGCGCCGCCCGCACCACCTGCACCGCCCGCGCCGCTGCACGGCGATGGCGCGCCGCCGTCGAGGAAAGGCGCAGAATCTACACAGCCGAGGCCCACGGCGAGGATAACGACCTCGTTGACCAGATAGCCGCAGGTCTGCGTTTCTTCACGGCAGCAGCCCCGGAACACGATCCCCGCGATGGGAGTGTCGGGAATGCTCACCGAGGGGCTATCAGGGCAGTCATCGTCCGGTTCCCCCGGCTGGTCGAGCGGCTGACAAGCGTCGTCGAACGAGACACCGAGCATCTCGAGCCCGCTCGAATCGAGGCCGCACGTCGCGACACCGTCGCCGTCGGGACAGCACGCAGACACCGGGGGCACATCGGGGAAAATCAAGTCGAGCGCGTCGCATTGCATGCCACCGCACACCGCGTCCGCTCCCGTCGCGCTCTCGCCCCCGGCGCCTCCCGCCTGGGAGCCCGCTCCGCTTTCGCCGGCACCGCCGGGAGCGCCGCCAGCACCTTCTCCGCCGGCCCCGTCGCTCGCTCCGCCTCCACCGCCCTCCTCGCTGTCACCGCAGGCGCTAACGGCACAGAGCCCCGAGAGGCCCACCCAGAAGACGCCGAGCCACCTTGAAACGCGCATGGACCCTATCTTTTACCGCCGCACGGCCGCGCGTCAATCCGTTCTGCCGGAACACCGTGCCGTCAGATGTCGAGATTGCGCACGTTCAACGCATTTTGCTCGATGAACTGACGCCGTGGCTCGACCTGATCGCCCATCAGCACGCTGAACAGCTCGTCGGCGCGGACGGGGTCCGTCACTTTGACCTGCAGCAACGTGCGCGCGTCGGGGCTCATCGTGGTTTCCCACAGCTGGTCGGCGTTCATTTCTCCGAGGCCCTTGTAGCGTGAAATCTGCATCCCCTTGCGGCCGCGTTCGTTCAGGTAGCGATCGAGCGCGTCGGGATCCGCGAGCTCGGCAGATGCGCCGCCGTCCGGCGTGGCGGTGTACGGCGCGGGCCCGATCGAGCGCACGTCTTCTTCGATCGACGTCAGCGCCTGAAAATCTTCCGACTCGATGAACGCATGATCGATCGTCACGGGCGTCGCCGACACGCCGGGCCGAAACCGGACATGCAGCATCAGACCGTCGCCGCCCTTTTCCACGCGCACGTTGAGCGGCGCGAGGTCGGGATGCCGCGCCTCGAGATACTGCGCAAGCGAGTGACGCACGCCCTCGAGCGCTTCGGTGGACGAAAAATCCTCCGGGCTCGGCCGCGCCGCGCGGCAAAGGCCGGCGACCACGCGCGCGTCCCAGCGCCGATCGAGCTTGGCGAGCAAGCTTCTGAATTTGCGCAGCCGCTGAGCCAAGTTGTAGAGGGGACGCCCCGAAAGAACCGGGCCTTTGGTGGCCTGCACCGTCAGGCCTTCGATGCCGTTTTCGATCAAAAAGCGATCGAGCGCGAGTTGGTCCTTCAGATAGAGCATCTTCTTGCCCTTGCGCACTCCGAACAGCGGCGGCTGGGCGATGAACAAATAGCCCTTCTCCATGACCTCGCGCATCTGCCGGTAAAAGAAGGTCAAGAGCAGCGTACGGATGTGACTGCCGTCCACGTCGGCGTCCGTCATCAGGATGATCTTGTGATAGCGGAGCTTCGAGAGATCGAACTCGCCGTTCTCGTCGATGCCGCAGCCGAGCGCGGAAATGAGCGTCACCACGGCCTCCGAGCTCAACATGCGATCGAGCCGCGCTCGCTCGACGTTCAAGATCTTTCCGCGCAGCGGCAGGATGGCCTGGAAGTGCCGGTCGCGGCCCTGCTTGGCGCTTCCACCGGCGCTCTCGCCCTCCACGATGTAGAGTTCGCTGATGCTCGGGTCTTTGCTCTGGCAATCCGCGAGCTTGCCGGAAAGCGACGTCGTGTCGAGCACGCCCTTGCGCACGACTTCGCGCGCCTTGCGCGCCGCTTCGCGCGCTTTGGCTGCCAACACGGCCTTCTCGATGATCTTCTTGGCCGTCTGCGGGTGCTCCTCGAAGTAGCGCCCGAGGCGCTCGCTCACGGAGTTCTCGACGATGCCCTTCACCTCGCTCGACACCAGCTTCGACTTGGTCTGCGAATCGAAGCTCGCGTCGGGGTGCTTGACGTGAATGACGCACACCACGCCCTCACGCGTGTCGTCGCCCTGAAGGCCGTTCTTGACGTCCTTGAACAGGTTGTGCTGCTGGCCGTAGGTATTCAGTGTCCGCGTCAGCGCGGCGCGCAGGCCGGTGAGGTGGGTTCCGCCGTCCTTGTTGTGGACGTTGTTCGTGTAGCAAAAGATTTGCTCGGCGAAGCTGTTCGACCACTGGATCGCGAAATCGATACCGATGCCGAGGTCGCGCGCGTCCGACGCCGACATTTCCACCGTGAACGCGATGACGTCGTCGTGCACGGGCTCCTTGGTCTGGCCGAGCAGCGCGACGAACTCCCGAATACCGCCCTTGTACTCGTAGACTTCACGGCGCCCCTCGGCGCGCTCGTCGTTCAAGCGGATGACGAGGCCGGAATTGAGAAAGCCGAGCTCGCGCAGGCGGTTGGCGAGGATGTCGTAGTCGTATTCGGTGATCGTGAAGATCTCCGGATCCGGCTTGAAGTGGATCTTCGTGCCCGTCGTATCCGCGCTGCCGATCGGCGTGATGGACCCCTGCGGCACGCCGCGGTGATAGGTCTGCTTCCACAGCTTGCCTTCGCGCTTGATCTCGAGGACCAGCCATTCGCAAACCGCGTTGACGGCGCTGACGCCCACGCCGTGCAGACCCGCGCTCACCTTGTAGCTCGAGTGATCGAACTTGCCGCCGGCGTGCAGCACCGTCATCACGACTTCCGCCGCGCTCACGCCACGCTCTTCCATGATGCCGACGGGGATGCCACGGCCGTCGTCGGATACCGTGACGGAGCCGTCCGCGTGCACCGTGACGGAGATGATCTTGCAGAAACCCGCCAGGTTCTCGTCGACGGCATTGTCCACGACTTCCCAAACCAGATGGTGCAGCGCGGAGCCGTCGTGGATGTCCCCGATGTACATGCCCGGGCGCTTGCGTACGGCCTCCAAACCTTCGAGCACGGTGATGTTGCTCGAGCCGTAGTCGTCGGGCGTTGCGGCTTGCTGAGGTGCTTCCGTCGTCACGGTCGTTTTGTGCGTCCCCGCTCGGATCTGCCGCTCCGTTCACGCCCCCGGAAGCGCACGTTGCGCACGGGTGCGGGTACCTTCAGGGGGACCGAATCCAGGGACCACTTCCTATAGCGAGACCGGCGCCTCCAGGCAAGCCGATCCAGCAGAAAAAAAGCCGAATCGCCCCGTTGGCACGGCGTCGATTCGGCCTTCAGGCCGGGGCTCCGGGGCGCTTCGCAACTTGGCCCGCGACAACACTGAAGTCGGCCCTTCCGACGCCCGGATCGATGCGGTCGATGAAGAGCGAGGCGTCCGTCGTCGTGACGAATACCTGGCTCTGCGAGCTCTCGATGACGGTGCGCACGGCGCCCACGCGAGACCGGTCGAGCTCGCTCGTGACGTCGTCCAAGAGCAGCACCGGATCGACGCCTCTGCGGCGCCGAACGCACTCGAGCTCGGCCAGCTTGAGCGACAACGCCACGACGCGCTGCTGACCTTGCGACGCCGCGTGACGGGCGTCGCGCCCGTCGAGCGTCAGCGCCAGCTCGTCGCGCTGCGGTCCGAAGCTCGCCGACTTCCTGCGGCAGTCGATGTGACGGCGCTTTCCGAGCTCTTCGGCGAACAGTACGGGATCGGTGGTGCCGCCCGGCTGAAAGCTTACCGAGAGCCGCAGGTTTTCCGGCGCGAGGCGCGAGAACGTAAGCGCCAGCGCCGTGCCGAGCTCGGCCGCGACGTATTCACGCGCGCTGGAAAGCCGCGCGCCCTCCGCCGCCAGAACCGTTTCGTAGGCGTCGAGCTCGCTGGCTCCGGGGCCGCGGGTTTCGAGCAGCCGCTGACGTTCTCGAAGCCCCTTCTGGAAGCGGAGGCGCGCTTGTGCGCCCACGGGATCGAGGTAGAGCACGAGCCTGTCGAGCAAGCGACGCCTGAGCGCGGCGGAACCCGCGACCAAGTTGAGATCACCGGGCTGAAAGGCGATCACCGGCGTCGCGGTCGCGTAATCGACGAGACGCGCGGGGCGCTTTCCTTCGATGCTCAGGCTACGGCCGTTCGCGCGCAGCACGACTTTCTGGGTGCGGACGAGCCCGCCTTGGCGGACGCGCGCTTCGACCACCGCGTTTCCGGCGCCCACCTGAAGTGTCTCCTTGAGCTGCTCGGTGCGAAAGCTCCGGCTCGTCAGTGCCAGATACACGGCTTCGAGCAGGCTCGTTTTGCCTTGTCCGTTGTCCCCCGTGATGACGTTCACGCGCGCTCCGGGCTCGAGCTCCACGGAGCTCAGAATTCGAACGGCGCGTATCCTGACGTGTTCGACCGCGAGCGACGACAAGTCCGTCCGGCTCAGATGCGCATCGGCATCACGACAGCGAGATACTGCTGCTGCGTGGATTCACCCGCGGGACGGATCACGGCGGGGTCGAGATCGCCACTGATGCCGAGCACGACTTCTTCGTCCTCGATGGCGCCGAGCACGTCCAAGAAGTAACGCGCATTGAACCCAATCGTGATCTCGTCGCCGTCGTAGTCGGACGGCACTTCGTCGAACCCGGCGCCGCTCTCCGGGCTTTCGCTTTCGAAACGGATACGCCCTCCGCCGAGCGTCAGCTTGACGCCGCCGGTGCGATCGCTGGCGGCAACCGAAACCGCTCGCAGCGAGTCGGCAAGCGCGAGGCGCGGCGCGCGTACGCTGTGCTCGCTCGCCTCCGGAACGACCTGCTGATAAGGCGGAAACTGCGCGTCGACCAGCTTCACGCTGAAGCGCAGCCCGGCGAGCTCGAAGAACGCATTCGGGCCGCTCTGACACAGCTTCATCACCGGCGCTGCGTCGGCCTCGCCTTCCGCCACACCGTCGTCGCACATCCGTTTCAAGGCCTGAACGCCCTTGAAGGGAATCAGCATGCTGGCTTTCGCGCTCCGTCCGGGCGTTTCGATTTCCATCTTGCTCAAGCGGTGACCGTCCGTGGTGACCATGCGAACACGCTCGCCTTCCCACTCGAACAAAGCGCTGTTCAGATGAAGTCGCGTCTCGTCGTTGGAGATCGAAAAGTGCGTCGTGGCGAGGAGCTTCGCCAGCGTCTCGACGGGAAGTTCCAACATCGTCGTGCCCTGGTCGGGGGCGGGAAGCGCGGGGAACTCTTCGCCGGGAATGCCGTGCACGGTGTAGCGGCGCGCGCTGGCAGCAGCTCGAATCGTCGTGGTCGCACCCTCGGTGGCTTCGATGGAAACCTCACCGTCGGGCATCATGCGCATGCGCTCGTACAAGTCGCGCGCGCCGAGCGCGACACTGCCCGGCTTGTCGACGCGTGCCGCGACTTCTCCGTTGACCCCGAGCACCAAATCCGTTGCGGCAAGACGCAATTGGTCGGTGCCGTTGGTTTCCAAGAGCACGTTGCCGAGCACGGGCATCGTGCTCTTTTTGTCGGCTACGGCCTGACAACGGCCGAGAACGCGAAGCAGGTCCTTCTTTTTGGCGTGAACGTGCATCGCGAGACGATTAGTCGGACACACGCCGGAACACCAGGGACTACTCCGGTAGGACCCGAGTCGTGCGCGGGCGGGCGCGCAAGGGCCCTACGGATCTTAAATTTAAATATAGAGGGTCGTCGTACTAGGGCCTGTGGGTCCTGGGGAGAGGGTTACAAGCCCTGGAAAATACCCAGACTTTTGTGGCACGGGCATGTTGACGGGAGGGGGAGCCGCCCCGCCGGACATGGGGACCGAATCGGAGATGCTCGAGCCCTCCCCGAGATGGCGGCGAAAGATCCGCAGTCTTTTCCCCCGGTTATCCTCAGCCTGTGGACGAAGATCGGCCGCCTGGTCGGCGTGCATGGAGGGGGTTTTCGAAAGCCCGCGGAGAGCCTCGGGGAGACGGCGTTTCGGCCCGCGGCGACTCACGTGAGCGCCGGCTTCGGGCCGCTACGCGCCGTTCACGCGGCGCGCGTCGGAGTGAGTTCGAGCCGAGCGAGCGCGTCGACCAACTGGCCTCGCATCCGTTCGTAGGCACGCGGTCCCAACTCGCCGTTCGTGTGCGCCTGTTCGAGCTCCACGAGCTCGTCGAGTAGGCGCTGGCGCGCTTGCTTGCGCTCACCGGTCTCGCTGCCTGCCGCCGGTATCGGCGAGCGCGACAGGAACATGCCCGCGGCGGCGATGCCGACCGCGAGCGTGAGCGCCCACCAGCGGCCCATGCCGGGCGTGGGAAGGCCGCGCAGATGAATGCGGACGTCGCCGAGCCCTTGGTCCGCGCTCTGCGCCATCCAGCGCGTGACGAGCATGCGCTGTCCGTCGTTGCCGACGTCCTGGCGCGTTTCTTCGAAGCCTTCCACGTCCAGGGTCATGCGCGGGGACGCCGACGTGAGCACGCGCAGCTCGGCCGTGCGCGGCAGCGCACTCAAGACGAAGCTGGCCGTTTCACTGTGGTCGTGCGGTGTCTGGAAGCGAAAACCGGCGCTGTGTTGCCCCGGCGAGAACGTGCCCGTCAGTACGGCACCGGCGGCGTCGTCCGCGACGAAGCGCGTGTCGGTCATGTCGTCCTGCGCTTCGAAAGCCTTCCAGCCTTCGGGCAAGCGAACCGCGACACCCTGAGGAACCCACGTGATGCGGCTCAGGTTGAACAGACGGCAGAGAACCTGCCATTGGAAGACGTCGTCACGCGGCTCGATGTGGACGAAGCAACGGGACCACACGAACGTTCCTCGCGCGTCGTGCGTGACGGGATAGACGTGCAAGACGACCCGAAACCCGGCGTCTTCCTTCAAGTTGAAAGGAGCCGAGGCGTAGTCCGCGCCGGCGTGTCGTACGGTGACGCGGTAGCTGTGACTGCTGTCGGTGCTGAGCTTGCCGAAGCGCGTGCGTCCAGCGCCGTCGGTCTTGGCGACCTTGAAGGTGCTCTGCGCGCCCTCGGCGATGCTCTGAAACAGCACGCCCAGGCGGACCTCGGTGCCGGAAACGGGCTTTCCCTCGGCGTCTCGGACCTCGACCGCGATAGTCCCGGCGGGAAGCTGGGCATCCGGCAGAATTTGGTCGGGTGGCGGCTGGAAGATTTGCCCGTGAGCCGACGTTCCAGTGCCGGGATGCGCCGCCGTCGGGTGGGGAGCCTGCTCGGGAGCGGCCTGGGCGGGCGCGGCCGCAGCCTCGCGAGGAGCCACACCGGGTGCCGCGGCGTCGTCGGCTCGTGCCGGAGCTACGAGGCCGGCACAAAGCATCGCGAGTCCGAGGCCGGCGCCGCGAGCGAAGGCCCTGCGACCCTCAGGCACTTTGCCCTCCCAAGCTGTGGCCGCAGCTCTTGCAGAAGTGCGCATCGAGATCGTTTCGCGTTCCACAAGTGCCGCACGGAACCGACGCGGGCGCCGTCATCTTGCGGGACGTCGCGGTGATGCTCGCCCCGGCTGTTGCAGCCTTTTTCTTGAGCTTTGCTTTGACGGCGGAACTCTTGCCCGTCGCCGGCTCGTCCGCGGAAGCTGGGCTCGCTTTGCCTCCCGAAGCCTGCGTCGCGTCGGCCGAGCCCGATAGCCGCCGCTCCACGCGTCGTTCGACACGAGCGCGCCGCGGCCCGAGCTCCTCGTCGATGCGCGCCATCAAGTGCTTGGCCTCTGCACGGTAGCGGGCGCTCAGAGACTGGTAGTCGTCCTCGCTGATCTTTCCGACGCTGCGCTCGTACGAGAGGTCGCGCAGCGCGCGCATCACGGCAAGCTTCTGCTCTTCTTCGGGCGTCGGTTGGGCGACCGTGAACGCCTCTTCCAACGTCATCGGGCTTTCGCCGGTCAAGCTCTGCACGCTGCCCCATATCAGGGCAATGACGAGCGCCAGAGCGCCTGCCGCAAGCACGATCAGCGCGAGCTCGACGCCCGCCGCGAGCCCCGCGACGAACGCGGAGACGAGGGTGAGCGCGGGCACGATCCAGCGCGCCAGGCGAGCGAGATGAAAGCGACGCATCCGTGAGGCCTAGAGCGCGTCTCCCGCGGCCTTCCGCCAGCGCGCGCGCCGTCCGCGCAGGGCCGCCGCGAGGCCGCCCACGCCGAGGCCGAGCAGGGCGGCGCCACCGATGCCGGGCAGCGTCTCGCCGGGGCGCTCCGCGCCCTTTGCCGGGCCTGCCACCGCGTAGGGCAGGGGCGGACGTGGCCGCACCGCGGCGAAAGCCGTCGACGGGCCCATGGCGAGCCACACGGCCAGGGCTGCGCCGGCCGCGGTGCCGGCGGCGGTCCGCATGTAAGACCAGACCCCTACCTCTCGCAGGCCGAGGTCGGGCCAGAGCGAAATCGTCGCTCCGCTGATCAGGACCAAGAGCCCGATCCAAATCCAGCCGACGAAGGGATTCATGTGAAACTGAAAGGTCGCGCGCTTGGACGCCGGGTCGGCCGTGCCGAGGACGGTGTACAGGTCTTCACGCAGGCCGCGCACCAGCGCCACTTCGCTCGTCGGTTGCTCCGGCTGCGCGTGGTAGATGAACTTGGCCGGACTGATGCGGCCGACCGGGTTGCCATTTCGCGTCACCTCGAGGTCGGCGAAGAGCATGCGCTTGCTGATGTCGCTCTGCTCTTGGGGGCTGCACTTGGGGTTGCCGGGGCACATCCGCGGGCCGAGGTAGGTGAGCTCGTAGGGCCCGAGCCGGTAGCTCTCGCCTTGCGCCAGGCTGGTCTCCACCTCGATCTTCCATGCGGGCCCGACGAAGCCGAGGAACATGCAGACGATGCCGAGGTGCACGACGTAGCCGCCGTAACGGCGCCGGTTCTTGTCGACCAGGCGAAACAACGCCGTGAGCACGCCTTCGGGCTCGTTGCGGCGCGCCGCAGAAAAACGCCGCGCGGCGACGCCACGGTAGAACTCCTGAAAGATCACGGTGAGGTTGAAGCCGGCGAGGGAAACGGTCACGAGCGGCCAGGCCGACTCGATCTTCTGCAAGGCGAGGCCGAGCACGCCGGGGTAGAGCGTGTCGCTCTCCACGAAAGCCGGGTAGCCAAGCTTCGGCCCGAAGAAGACGTGCAGTACGGCCGTGATGGCGAGGACGCCGAGCGGGACGGCGAAGGCGCGCTCGAGCGCCGAGCGGCTCGTCTTGCTCCAGCCGAAGAGCGGCGCCATCCCCATCATGGCAAAAATCAACAGGCCGATCGGCGCCATCCAGCGGTTGAAAAACGGCGGGCCGACGGTAACCGTTTCACCGATGATCCACTCGCTCAGCTTGGGGAACAGCGTCGCGACCAAGATGAAAGTCATCCCGCCCAGCAGGGCCCAGTTGTTGATCACGAACATCGCGTCGCGGCTCGCGATCGACTCGATGCGCGCGGTCGAGCGCAGCATCGGCAGCCGCCAGACGATGAGGCCCGCGCAGGTGGCCAGGGTGAAGCCCATGCCCCACACGAAGAAAATGCCGATGTCGCTCTGGGCGAACGAGTGCACGCTGGCGATCATGCCGGAACGCGTCAGGAAGGTTCCGAACAGGGTGAGGAAGAACGTCAGACAGATCAGGAACACGTTCCAGATCTTGAAGGTGTTGCGGCGCTCCTGAATCATCGTGGAGTGCACGTAGGCCGCGGCCGTGAACCAGGGCAGGCAGGCGGCGTTTTCCACCGGATCCCAGGCCCAGAAACCGCCCCAGCCGAGCTCTTCGTAGGCCCAGATCATGCCGAGCACGTTGCCGATCGACAGGAACAGGAACGCGAACAGCATCCACTTGCGAACCGCGACGATCCACTCGTTCTTGGCTTCGCTCTTGAGCCTGCCGGTGACGAGCGCCGCGATGGCGAATGCGAACGGCACCGAGCAGCCGACGAAGCCCAGGTAAAGCGCGGGCGGGTGGATGGCCATCCAGTAGTTCTGCAAGAGGACGTTCAGCCCCTCGCCGTCGGGAGGCGCGCCGGCGACGTTGGCGTGAAACGGGTTCGCCGCGAAGAGCATCAGGATGACGAAAAAGCCGAGCACCATCATCAGCGTCGCGATGATGTACGGCTGGAGCACCCGGTAGCGCCCTTTGAGCCAGCGCACGCACGCGGCGATGTAGAGGCTCAGGAGGAACGACCACCACAGCAGTGAACCGTCCTGACCGCCCCAGAGCGCCGTGAACAGGTACTCGGTCGGCATCGAGCGGTCGCTGTAGCGAGCGACATAGCGCAGGCGGAAGTCGTGCGTGATGAAGCCGTAGGCCAAAAGCAGAATCGCAAAGAGCACGAGACCGCTCGTGGCGTATGCACCCAGCCGCGCGGACGGCAAAAGGCGTGGACGGCCGCGCCCTGCCGCGACCGCGACGGCGAACGTGTAACTGGCGACGACCAGGACGGCATACAATGCGCCGGTGCCCAGTTCGGGGAGGGATTGCCACATGATGAGTGGCGGGCATCTTAGCAGACCGTTTCGGGCGCTGCGGGCGAGCCTCTCGAAGTCCGACGCGCCGCCCTGATCGCGCCTGTGCCGAGGAAAATTCGCTTGCCGACAGAAGCTCCGGGCGCGCTACCGAACGTGCTCGAGCTCGCGTCTCGGTCGGCGCCGGGTCGGCCGGAGTCGCGGGGCGCTCAGCTCGTCACGGTCGTGCCGACCTGCTCGCCGAGGCACACGCGGCGAATGTAGCCGGGCGCCATCTTGAACACCCGGATCGGAAGCCCGTTTTCGCGGCACAGTGCCACGGCCGTCGAATCCATGACGCCGAGGTGGTCGGCGAGAAAACGATCGTAGCTGACCCGTTCCAAGAGCTGCGCCTCGGCGTGCCGCGCCGGATCGCGATCGTAAATGCCGTCGACCTTGGTGGCTTTGAGCAACGCGTCGGCGCGAATCTCCATGGCTCTGAGCGCCGCGGCCGTGTCGGTCGAGAAGTACGGGTTGCCGGTGCCAGCGGCGAAGATCACGATGTTCCCGCGGTCGAGGTGGCGAATCGCGCGCCGCCGGATGTAGGGCTCGGCGACTTGCTTGATTTCGAGGGCCGTCAAGACGCGTGTCGGGACGTCGCAGTGCTCGAGCGCGTCCTGCAGCGCGAGCGAATTGATCACCGTGGCGAGCATACCCATGTAGTCGCTCTGCGCGCGGTCCATACCTTCGCTCGCCCCGCGCAAGCCGCGGAAGATGTTGCCGCCACCGACCACGATGCCGATCTGCACGCCGCCGCGCACGACGGTGGCGAGCTCCTCGGCCGTTGCCTTGAGCGTCGCCGTGTCGATGCCGTAGCCGCCGACCCTGCCGCAGAGCGCTTCCCCGCTCAGCTTGATGACGATGCGCCGATAGAACAGCTCGGAGTGCTCGCGGTCGGAAGCATTGGCGCCCACGGGCGAGACCCCTAGCGCCGCGGGTCGCTGCGCGCAACGCCGGAATCCGAATGGCGTCCGCGCGGATCCGGCCTCCGGTCTGGCGCCGCGCAGCCGTGTCGGGTATCGCTTCCGGCTCGTCATGCGTTTCGCCTTCCTCGCAGCGTCGCTGCTGGCGCTCCCCGGCTGTGACGACGATCGTCCGGCCCCGCCCGCCGGAACGAGCGCGGCGGCTTCCGCGAGTGCTCGCCCGCTGACCTCCGCGGAGGCCGCGGAGGTTCTCGCGGAGGTCGGACGGCGCACGATCACCCTGGGCGAGTACGTCGCCTCCCTGGAGCGCATGGACGCCTTCGAACGCCTTCGCTACCAATCGCCCGCGCGCCGCCGGCAGCTGCTCGACGAAATGATCGATGTGGAGCTCCTGGCGGCCGAAGCGCGCCGGCGCGGGCTCGATCGGGAGCCCGCAACGCAGGAACGCATGCGACAGATGCTGCGCGAAGAGCTACTCGACCAAGTTCGCGAGCAGGTGCCGAACGCGGCGGAGATTCCGGCGGCCGAAGTGCGCCGCTACTACGACGAGCACCGGTCGGAATTCCGGGAGCCCGAGCGCCGTCGCGTCGCGCACATTGCCGTCGCCACGCACGCCGTCGCAGAGAAGGTCCTCGCGCAGGCCAAGCAGGCGGACGCCGCCGAGTGGGGACGCCTCGTCGCCCGTTACTCGGTCGATCGCAGCGATGCCGCGAGCACGCCGCTCGAGCTCAAAGGCGATCTCGGCATCGTGAGCGGGCCCGGCGCCGAACGCGGAGACAACCCCAAAGTGCCCGAGCCCCTGCGGAACGCAGTGTTCGAGCTCGACGGGCTCGGCAGCGTGTACGACAAAGTCGTCCCGGCCGCCGGCAAGTTTCACATCGTGCGCCTGACCGGCAGGAGCGCCGCGCGCGCGCGCAGTTTTCGCGAGGCCGAGCGCGCCATCCGCGTTACGCTCGCGACGCGGCGGCTCGAGGCGCGCCAGGAGAAGCTGATCGAGGAATTGAAGCAGCGCTTCCCGGTCGAGATAGACGAGGCAGCGCTCGCAAAGGTAAGCGTTCCCAAGGCCGACCCGCCGCGATCGAAAAAGCCGTCCCATGCGCCCGCTGCCCCGCGTCCTTGAGCCCTCGCCGCCGCTCGCGTCACGCGAAGAGCCCGAGCCAGGTCCGGACGACTGGCGCTTTCAGCTCCGTCACAGCATCCGCAGCTTCGAGGCGCTCGAGGCCGCGCTGGTGCTCTCCGAGACCGAGCGGCTCGGTGCGCGCCGCGCCGTCGCGCAAGGCTTTCCGCTCGCCGTCACGCCGTACTACCTCTCGCTGTGCGACCCGACCGATTCGACGTGCCCGATCCGGCGACAAGTCGTGCCCCGCGCCGAGGAGAGCCTGGAAAGCCCGGGCGACCTCGCTGACCCGCTCGGCGAAGAGGCGCATCGGGTCGCGCCGAACCTGATTCGACGCTACCCGGATCGCGCGCTCTTGCTCGTGGCCGATCGCTGCGCCGTCTACTGTCGCTTCTGCACGCGGAGCCGTCTGGTTGGACAGGGCGGTGGCGCGCGGCGAGCGAGCGTGCTCGGGCCGGATCTCGACTACCTGCGAGCGCATCCCGAAGTGCGCGACGTGATCGTGAGCGGCGGTGATCCGTTCGTGGCGAGCACGGAAAGGCTCGTCGCGATCGTGGCGGCGCTGCGCGGGGTGGCGAGCGTCGAGACGATCCGACTGGCGACGCGCGTGCCCGTCGTCCTGCCTCAGCGCGTTACCGGCGAGCTTCTGAGCGCGCTCAGGCCGTTTCATCCGCTCTGGGTCATGACACACTTCAATCATCCGAAGGAGCTCACGCCCGAAGCGCGTGCCGCGTGCGAACGCCTTGCCGACGCCGGGTTTCCAGTCATGAATCACTGCGTGCTCCTGCGCGGAGTGAACGACGACGCCCGCACGCTTTCGGCCCTGTTCCGCGGGCTCGTCCGCGTCCGCGTCCGGCCGTACTACTTGCTCCAAGCCGACCCGGTCAGCGGGATCGGTCACTTGCGCACGCCGCTTTCGGTCGGGGTCGCGCTGATGGAAGAGCTGCAGGGCCGCCTGAGCGGAATCGCGCTACCGAAGCTCATCGTCGATACGCCCGGGGGGTTCGGGAAGGTTCCCGTGGGTCCGGACTACGTTCTCGGTCATGAGCCGGGCCGCACGCGCCTGCGCACGCCTTGGAATCGCGAAGTGTATTACTTCGATCCCGAGTGAGGCCGTTCGCGCGGCTCGGGCAAGGTGACGCTCGAGGCTCCGCATGCTACCGGGAGTGGTCCGCTGATGAGTGACGCGCCCGGTTCCGACGACGAAGACGAGCTCGAACGCCGCAATCGGGCAGCCCTTGCCGGCGGTGGCGCGGAACGCGTCGCCCGGCAACACGCCGCCGGCAAGCTGACGGCGCGCGAACGCATCGATGCGCTGCTCGACTCCGGCAGCTTCGCCGAAACGGGTCGCTTCGTGCTGCACCGCGCGACCGATTTCGGGATGGCCGCGCAGCGTCACCCGGGCGACGGCGTGGTCACCGGTCACGGGCGCATCGACGGCCGGCCCGTCTACGTTTTCGCTCAGGATTTCACGGTCTTCGGCGGCTCGCTGAGCCGCACCAACGCGCAGAAGATTTGCGCCATCATGGACCGGGCCCTCGAGGTGGGGGCACCCGTGATCGGGCTCAACGACTCGGGCGGGGCCCGCATTCAGGAAGGCGTCGAGTCGCTCGCGGGCTACGCGGACATCTTCCTGCGCAACACGCTCGCGAGCGGCGTCGTGCCGCAGATCAGCGCGGTCATGGGACCGTGCGCGGGCGGCGCGGTGTACTCACCCGCGATCACCGACTTCGTCTTCATGGTGGAAGCCACGAGCTACATGTTCATCACGGGGCCCGACGTCATCCGCGCCGTGACGCACGAAGAAGTCACCAAGACCGACCTCGGCGGCGCCGTCGCGCACGCGACGCGCTCGGGCGTCTGCCATTTCACCGCCGCCGACGACCGCGAATGCCTCGCCAGGGTGCGAACCCTGCTCGGCTACCTGCCGTCGAACAACGTCGAAGATCCACCATTTCGTCCCAGCGCCGACCCCGCCGATCGCCTGGTGCCGGAGCTCGACGACTTGGTGCCGGCCGAGAGCAACCGGCCCTACGACATGGCCGAGCTCGTGCGCGCCGTGGTGGACGACCGCGACGACTGCGAAGT
>DASWGX010000362.1:0-1597 GCA_036393455.1 Polyangiaceae bacterium | reverse complement strand
CGACAGACGTGGGATCGGGCGACCGGCGCGTCCCGGCGCTTCCGACGGCGTTCAACGAGCGGCGGCCGGCGCGCCGGTTCGAGCACCGAGGCAGCCATCTCGACCAAACGCGCCGAATCCCGCTCGCACGAGCGCGCTGCTCCGATCCCTATTGAGCCCTCGGCCGGCTGTGGTATGTACCCGCGCCACCGCCACGGGGCGGTAGTTAAGTTGGTTATAACGCCGGCCTGTCACGCCGGAGGCCGCGGGTTCGAGTCCCGTCCGCCCCGCAGAATAGTCGCAGCAGAGCGGCGCTCATCGACGTTGCTCCTGCCGCTAGCGAGGCCCGTCCGCCCCGCAGCAAGCAGCATACTTTATGCTGTTTTCTTTCGAACCGATCACGAGAGCGCCCACGCCATGGGCTCGATGGGTTCGAAATCGGTCGTCATCTCGTAGCTGCTGGAGCGATCTCCCGCCTCTTGTATGGCCAACGTGAGCTCCGTCACGTGCAGGGCGAACGCCGCCGATAGGCGACTCGGGCGCCCGGCGGCAATGGCCGCGGCGAGCTCCGCCACGCCGCGTGCCGGTCGTCGTGCGCTAGCTTGCGACCGGGTTCGGAGAGCTTCGGGTGGCGCGTCTTCCACGGGCTGAGCAGCGTGCGCCGGCGCACGGTAATCCACCGCCTGCTGTACACGGGTGCATCGTAGTGCCAAACGTCGGGGGTGTAGAGGACGCCCTCGTCACCGATGACCCGTAGCGCGTGGTCCGCCGGGGCCATCAGGCTGCACGTCAAACGCGCCACGACGCCCGACGCTAGCTGAATGGCGGCGATCGACAGATCGGGGGCCATGCCGCTTGCGGTACTACCTGGCAGCTTTTCGGGAACCTGGAGCGAAGAGAAGGCGGTGACGCTGCGCGCCGGGCCGAAGAACGCCGTGAGCAACGTGAGGCTGTACCCGGCGTGCTCCATGGTGCAGCCGATGTCGAACTCGTCCTCGTACGGCCACGGGGTGCCGCTCTCGCTGAGCCACCTCCGATACGGCATGCGGTACACGGGGCCGTCATCCATCTCGGCATAGACTGCACGAACGCGGCCGACGCAATTCTCGCGCAGCGCCTTCCACAGGGTCTGCGCACACTCTCCGAGCAGGTTGCAGGGAGCCGCGGAGATCCCGAGGCCGCGAGCCTCCGCGAGCTCGACGAGCTCTCTCGCTTGGCCGAGCTCCATGGCCAGCGGCTTTTCAGAGTAGACGTGCTTGCCCGCTTCCAGACACGCCTTGGAGACGTCGTGGTGAGAGCGCGGGTTGGTCAGGTTGACGATCAGCTCGACGTCCCGATCGGCGAGTAGTTCTGCTACGTCTCGATAGGCGCGAAATCCGTGAAACGTGGCGAAGTGTTGGGCTCGCTCCGCGTTTTGATCCGCCACGCCCGCAACCTGAAGAGCGGGGTAGCGCTCCATGGAGCGAGCGTAGTGATCGGCAATGAAACCGCATCCGATCATCGCAACGCGCACCGTCGTCTCCGCTCGTTCGCGGCCGGCTTCGGAAGCCGTGGCCGCGGCGCGGGATTCTATCGGTACGTATGGCGCGAAACCAGGAGGCGGCGCGCCCCGGCGCGC
>DASWGX010000361.1:0-2620 GCA_036393455.1 Polyangiaceae bacterium | reverse complement strand
CATTTCCGGTCACCCAGGCGTAAAGCAGCCGGTCCTCGCAAGCCAGGAGGGCTTCGAACTCGTCGAGTGCCGCCTCATCGAAGTCCGGGAGCCAGCGCTTCGCAAACCCGCCGAGCACCAGATCCGCTTCCCTGAAGCCCCGATGCGAAGCGCGAAACATGAGCTTCTTGCGCCGTCCCTCCAACCGCTCTCTCCTATCCCCGTATCGGTGTGGGATATATAAACCAGAACATAGACTTGCACATCCGATCGGCGATGCGTCCCGAAATCCTTTTTCCCCTGTTCGCGCCGGTGACGGCGCTGCGCGGAATCGGCCCGCGTCTCGCCCCGCTCGTCGAGCGCGCAGCCGGGCCGCTCGTCGTCGACCTCCTCTGGCACCTGCCCAGCGGGCTCATCGACCGGCGGTCGCGTCCGCGGCTCGTCGACGCGCGGGAAGGCGAGATCGTCACTCTCGACGTCACCGTCGACCGTCACCTGCCGCCGCACAACAAGCGGCTTCCCTACAAGGTACGCTGCTTCGACGAAACCGGCTTCGTCACCCTGGTTTTTTTCCATGCCCGAAGCGACTACCTCGCGCGCGCCCTTCCGGTCGGTGAAGCGCGGGTCGTCAGCGGGCGGCTCGAGCGGTTCGGTGGCGAAGTCCAGATGGCCCACCCGGACTACATCGTGCGCCGCGAAGAGGCGGCAAAGCTGCCCTTGCTCGAGCCGACCTACCCGCTGACGGGAGGTCTCCCCCAAAAGGTTGTCGGTCGGGCGATGCGCGCCGCCTTGGAGCGAGCGCCCGACCTTCCCGAGTGGCTGGACGCTGCGTGTGTCGCTCGCGAGGGCTGGCCCCAATGGCACGAGGCGCTCCTGTGCCTTCACCAGCCGTCGAGCCCCGCCGAAGTCGGAACCGACACCGCTGCCCGGCTGCGCCTCGCTTACGACGAGCTCCTTGCGCATCAGCTGTCGCTCGTCCTCATGCGCCAGCGCATGCGCCGCCGCTCGGGCCGACCCCTGGTGTCGGAGGGACGCCTGGTCGCCTCGTTGATCGACGCTTTGCCGTATACGCTGACTGGCGCGCAGAGGCGCGCGCTCAATCAGATTCTCGACGATTTGGGCGCTCCGACCCGCATGATGCGGCTCTTGCAGGGCGACGTCGGCTCCGGCAAGACGGTGGTCGCGCTTCTCGCCATGGCCGCGGCCGTCGAGGCCGGAACGCAAGCCGCCCTCATGGCGCCGACTGAGATTCTCGCGCAGCAGCACTTCGAGGTAATCTCGCCGCTCGTGAAGCGCGTCGGCCTCAAGGCGGCGCTCCTTCTCGGCCGCATGAAGGGCACCGACCGCGAAACGATCCTCCAGGGGCTTGCCGCCGGCAGCATCGACATCCTCATCGGCACCCATGCGCTGTTTCAGGAAGGCGTCGGGTTTCGCGAGCTCGGACTGGCCGTCGTCGACGAGCAGCACCGCTTCGGCGTCCATCAGCGCATGCAGCTGGGCTCCAAGGGGGACGCCACCGACGTTCTCGTCATGACCGCGACGCCCATTCCGCGCACCCTCACCCTTGCGGTTTACGGCGACATGGACGTGTCGCGTCTCGACGAGCGCCCGCCCGGACGCAAGCCCGTCAAGACGAGCGTTCTTTCCGTCGAGCGGCTGCCGGAAGTCTTCTCCGCCCTTCAAAAGGCCGTGGCGCGCGGCGAGCGAGCGTTCTGGGTATGTCCGCTCGTCGAAGTGTCGGAGGACGTCGATGCCGTGGCCGCCGAGGACCGGCACGCTTCGCTCCGGGCGATTTTCGGCGACAAGGTTGCGCTCCTGCACGGACGCCTCTCGCCGGCCGCCAAGGACCGCGCGATTGCGGATTTCGATGCGGGCCGCGTCAGCGTTCTTGTCGCCACCAGTGTCATCGAAGTCGGTGTCGACATTCCGGCCGCCAATTTGATGGTCGTCGAGCAGGCCGAACGTTTCGGGCTGTCACAGCTCCATCAATTACGGGGGCGCGTGGGACGCGGCGCGGCGGCCGGCTCGTGTCTGCTTCTTTACAAGCCGCCATTGGGCGCGACCGCCCGCCAGCGGCTTCGCATTCTCAAGGAGACTGACGATGGCTTCCGCATCGCCGAAGAGGACCTGCGACTTCGTGGCGCGGGCGACGTGCTCGGAACGCGCCAGAGCGGTCTGCCGGTCTTCCGCATCGCCGACCTCGAGCGGCACGAGCGCCTCTTGGACATGGCGCGCGACGACGCGCTGACGATTGCAGAGAAGGATCCGAAGCTCGCGACCGCGCGCGGGGCGGCCTTGCGGACGCTCCTCTATCTTTTTCAGCGTGACGAAGCGGTGGGGTACTTGCACGCCGGATGATTGAGCTATGATCGGGGCTCAAAAGAACGCGGCGGTTCGAAGAGATGTGCCTTTCTCGCTTTGCTTGGATCAGCATTGCCGGTGTCGTTGCGCTGACGTTGTTTTTGGCAGCGGCCGCGTACGCTTTTCGCGAGAACCTCGTTCTCTTCAGCCTCAATCCACGCACGCCGTACCAGACCTATCGGTTGCCGCCGAAGCCCGAGTATGGCGAGGCGGATGCGTGGGCAGCGCTGCCTGAACGGCAGGGGCTCGAAGAGGCGCTGCCGGTCGGCGTGCAGGCCGT
>DASWGX010000360.1:0-2468 GCA_036393455.1 Polyangiaceae bacterium | reverse complement strand
CAGCCGGCGGCGCGGGCGGCGGCGATCGCCCAGCCGACGAGCGGCCGGCCGCCGGCCTCGTGCAGCACTTTGGGCCGCTCGGACTTCATCCGCGTGCCCTTGCCGGCGGCGAGCACGACCGCGACGCGCGGCCGGTTTTCGAGAGACGGTGCGGGCTCGGAGGTCATGGGAGGAGGGCCGTCACGGGCGGCCGATCGAGGGGCGGAGTGTATCGAACCGGAGTGCGGAACCGGAGTGCGGAACCGGAGTGCGCCGGCGGCGCCGGGGCTACTTCTTGCGCAGCTCGACCAGCACCTGCTTGGCCACCGCCTTCAAGGTGTCGAAGACGCCCAGGCCGGTGGTCGCCACCGCCTCGAAGGTCGGTTCGCGCTTGTAGTTGAGCGTCCGGTACATCTCCTGGATCGCCACCACGTTGGGCAGGTCGCGCTTGTTGAACTGCAGCGCGTAGGGCATCGACGCCAGCTCGAAGCCGTGCTCCTGGAGGTTCTCCTCGAGGTTGCGGATCGACTCGACGTTGGCCTCCATCCGCTCCTCCTGCGAGTCGGCGACGAAGACGACGCCGTCGACGCCCTTCAGGATGAGCTTGCGGCTGGCGTCGTAGAACACCTGTCCGGGCACGGTGTAGAGGTGGAAGCGGGTGGTGAAGCCGCGGATCGAGCCGAGATCGAGCGGCAGGAAGTCGAAGAACAGCGTCCGGTCCGCCTCGGTGGCGAGCGAGATCATCTTGCCCTTCGATTCGGGCGCGGTCTTGTTGTAGATGTACTGCAGATTGGTCGTCTTGCCGCCCAGCCCCGGACCGTAATAGACGATCTTGCAGTTGATCTCGCGGGTGGCGTAGTTGATGAACGTCATGGCCGGCGGAGCTCGAGCCGTGCGGAGATCCGGTTACTCGGAGAACAACGCGTCGATGTCCTCGTCGGTGATCTCGGCGAACGGCGAGTCGCCGCCCGGCTCATGAACTTTGCTGAGTAGCGCTTCGAAAACTCGGTTCAGCTCGTCGCTGGCTTTGCGCACGCGCAGGCGCACCAAACCGAGGCTCGACTTGGAGTCGAAGATCACGACCAGGATCACGCGGTTGCCGACCAGCTGGATGTGGATGTTCGCCTTCTCGCCCTCGTGAAACTGAGTCGCGAACTCGTTCTCACGCAGGAGCTTGGCGATGCCCCCGGTCGCAGCGATGTTGCCGGCCGTCAGCGAGGCGAGGGACGTGGTGTCGATGTTGTCGACCTCCCCGCTCGCCGCGATGAGCTGCCCGTTCTTGTCGACGATGAAGACGACTTTGGCGTTCGCTTCCCGAACCAGGCGGTCCACGACCGTCTGGATCTGGTTGAACTCCTCTTCGTACATCACCATCTGGGGATTGACCATCCGAGCCTCCGCGAGCATGCCGGGCCGAGCCGCTCACTTTTTTCGAACTTCTCCTCGAGTCGCCCGGCCCGAGTAGCCTAGCCTGCCGATGCCCGAACGGGGGAACCCTTTCCTCGCCGGCCCGGTTTTTCGCTGCCGAACGAGCGGCCCGCCGGACCAACGCAGTCCTCGCGGGAACACCGGGGAAGGGAACGGCCGGAGGCGGGAGATCCGAAGGCGCTCGCGGCGCACACGGTGCGAAATGTCGCGCCAACACGACGATCGAGGCCCGTGCTCAATTGCCGGCGCAAGGGCAAGCGGGTAAACAGTGGCGACACGGTGAAACGCTCTAGCTTCGCGCTTTTCGTGGCGCTCCTCACGCTCACCGCGCGGACCCCCGCAGAGCCGGCTCCCGTCGGCGCGGCGTTTCATCCCGACCTCTTGGAAGCAGAAGCGTTCTTCGCTCGGTCGGACGGCGCGGCGGCGTATCTGGCGCTCCGGCGCATCTGGCAAGTCTGGGATCGCAGCAACCCCGAGCACGTGGAGGAGGCGCTCAGAGGCGCGGCGGCGCGGCGCGGTTTGCCGGCGCCGACGCGAGCATACGCGGAGCTTCTCGGCGGCTTCGCGCGCTTTCGGCGCGGCGACGTCGGGGGCGCGACGGCGCGCGTGCAAAAGCTCGGCTTCGTCGCTGAGTGGCTCATGGTCGGGCCGTTCGACAACGAAGGAAAGGCCGGGCTAAAAACGCCGTTTCAGCCGGAGCAAGAGTTCGCCGAGCCCGTCGTCCCGGGGCGCGCGTACAGCGGCAAAGAACGTACGGTGCGCTGGCGTCCCGTATCGAACACGTTTCCGCTCGGCTGGGTCGACGCGAGCCTGCTCGTGCGCCCCGAACGCAACGTCTGCCTGTATCTCAAGACCTTCGTGAGCGAAGCGGAGCTCCGCGCACCACGAACCATCTCCGCGTGGGTCGGTGTGCAGGGCGCGTTCGTGCTCTTTTTCAACGGGCAGGAGGTGCTCAGGGACGAAGCCTACCGCGGCTACGACGCCGATCGGATGGGGGTGTCGCTGCGGCTCTTGCCCGGCCTGAACGATATCACGCTCAAGCTGTGCAACGCGGAAGCGCC
>DASWGX010000359.1:0-6669 GCA_036393455.1 Polyangiaceae bacterium | reverse complement strand
GCGAATGCGTGCTGGAACAGCGCGAGGACGTCCTCGCGCCGTTCGCGCAGCGGAGGCAAGTGGATCTCTGCCGTGCCGATGCGAGCGTGCAGATCGGGTCGGAAAATGCCGCGCTCGACGAGCGCCGCGAGCGGCTCCTGTGTTGCGGTCACCAAGCGGAAGTCGATGCGGTTTACCCGGGTGCTCCCGAGCGGTGTCACGGCTCGTTCCTCGATGGCGCGCAGCAGCTTGGCCTGAATCGAGGCGGGGAGATCGCCGACCTCGTCCAAGAACAGCGTGCCCCGATCCGCTGCCGCGATGAAACCTTCGTGCTCGTGTAGAGCGCCCGTGAAGGCTCCCTTCGTGTGCCCGAACAGCTCGGCCTCCGCGACGCTCTCCGGAATCGCCCCGCAGTTCAAGGCGACGAAGCGTCCGGTGCGGCCGCTGAAACCGTGGATGCTCCGGGCCATGACCTCTTTGCCCGTCCCCGTTTCCCCTTCCAGGACGATCGAGACGGGACGCCGGGCAAGGTCGACGACATGGGAAAGGCGGGCGAGAGTCGGCGGACCGGCGAGCCAGCCCGGCGCCTGTTCACGAAATAGATCCCCGGTCGTGTCGAAGTCATGGGGCAGCGCACACGCGACGGCGATCCAATCGCCGATTCGCACCACGCTCTGTTCGCCTACCGGGGAAAGTGGAGAGCGCGTGCCATTTACATAGCTGCCGTTCTTGCTCTCCAGATCCTCGAGCACGAAGAGCGGCCCCTCGCGGCGGATGCGCGCGTGCCGTCGAGACACGCCGTCGCCTCGAATGCAAACGTCGCAGCCTGCGCCGCGGCCGAACAGTTGACCATCCGCAAGCGGCGTGAAACGCTGCTCGGGGCTCACCCACAAGAGCCCGAAGCAGCGGGAATGGGACGCGGGCGCGCCGGAGGCGGACTCCGTGGCCGTGGCACCGTCTCTCGACCCGTCTCTTCGCCCGTGGGACATCGGGTCGCGAAGCATACTCCAAATTCGAGCCATCGATGAGCAAAGGCGAACCCGGGCAGAAGCTGCCTGCGGGCCTCGCGCAATGTCCTCCCACGGGTTCTGGCCGCTCGAAGGCGCGGATCTACACCGTTCGAAAGCGCAGTGCATCTCGAAAGCGCAGTGCATCGGGCAGCACGAGGTTGACGATTTCGGGAAGCCATGTAATGGGCAATTATCGGATGGGCTGGACACGCGGGCGATCGATGCGCCATCTCATTGCGTGCGCGGCGCTCGCGGCCGCGTTCGGCTGCGAGGGCCGTCGCCCGCTCGTCTCCGACGTCGTGGCGCCGAGCGCGGGCGGCCAGGGAGGCGAGGGTGGAGCGGGCGAAGGCGGTGAAGGCGGAGCGGGAGGCGATGCAAACGACGAAACGGCGGGCGGCTCGGGGGGCGACCGCTCCGCCGCCGACACGTGCCCGGCTCCGCGCTGCAACGGGGAGCCGTGCGGCGCGCTCGGGGACGGCAGCTGCGAAGCCCCGGTCCGGCTCTTCGCCCCAGAGCCGCTCGAGGTTGGCTGGCTGGAGCTCGTCGTGACCGGCGATACGCGTTGCGGGGAGAACGAGCATTCGAGCGCGAGCTGCGCCGCTTCGGGTCGTGAGCTTTTCTTCGATCTGGATCTCTCCGGCGTATCGGGCAGCGTGGCCGTCTGGGCCGAAGTCGAGGCGGAGTTCGACGCCAGCGTGCACATCGAGCACGGGCAATGTGCCGACAGCGTGGTCGTCGCGTGCAACGACGACCACGCCGACGGGGTCGACCGCGCCGTGGTCGCCGCTACGCTCGAGCCTGGACGCTATCGCCTGGTCGTGGACGCGGAAGACGCGCGGGATGCCGGCGAATTTTCCGTGTCGCTGCTGCTGCGCGGTGAAGATGCGCAGTGCATCGAGAGTCCGAGCAACGACAGTTGTGACGGCGCGATCGATCTCGATCCGGACCTTGCCGTGCAAACCGTCGTCGGCAGCACGCGGTGCGCGCACAACGACGCCTATTCGTTTTTCGAGTGCCACTTCGACGATGCTACCGCCGACGTCTTTTTCCGCCTCGACCTCAGCGGTCGCGACGCCCCGGTAGTCGTGCGCGCCTCGACCGACCTTGCTCCCACGGACTTCGATACCACCGTCTACGTGATGGACAGCGCCCAGGGTCACTGCTTCGCGGCGGTCGCTTGCAACGACGACGGCCCCCCGATGACCCAAAGCATCGATGGCGCTTCGGAGCTTGTGGCGCTGCTCGAGCCCGCGGAGTATTTCCTGGTCGTCGACGGCCTCTTCACCAATGGGGATTTCGGCTTGCGCGTCAGCCTCGACGAGATCGAGTGCGCCGGCAACGTCAGCTGCGAAGACGCGATGGAGCTCGATTCGTCGCCGGGAGAGCACACTTTCGCCGTGGACACAGCGTGCGCCACGTCGACGTACGTGGGCGAGTGCACTCGCTACGACAACGGCCCCGACGTGTATTATCGGCTCGACCTCTCGTCGTACGAAGGCCCGGTTCGCGTGAACGCGGTCGTGAACGACGGCGATTTCTGGTCGCTCGCGCTCGGTGCCGAAGGCGCGGACTCGAGCTGCGGCTCGGAGCTCCTGTGTCGAGATGAATCGCTCGACGCGATCGTCCAGCCCGGCGTCTACTACCTCATCGTCTCCGCGCCGCGCCATGCCGCGCATGCGGCCGACGTCGGGCTCGCGATCGAGCCGGTGGGCGCCGGCGAGCTTGCAGATTGCGTCGACGTTTCAATGGCTGATTGCGCCGAGGACTATTGGTCGTTCGGAAGCCCTGCGGGCTCTTGCTGCGACGGTCCGGCGGCGCCGTGCCTGCACGCCGCGTCGAGCTGTGGTCTCGACCCGGGCCTGCATGCCTGCGTGTGCGAGGCCGCTCCCGAGTGTTGTGAGCCCGCGTCGTCTGGACGAGATTGCGCCGTGGTCTTCGCGGGCTGCGGGCTCTTCTGCGAAGGCTTCGATCTGACCGCGTACTGCGAGGGTGAGCCGTGAGACGCGTCCGATCGACGTGGCGCTTCTCGTTCGGTGCGCTGGCGCTCTTTGGCGCGTGGAGTCTTTTGAGCCATTGCTCCACGGCTTCGTCCAGCGACCCGGTCACGGAACCGAGCGCCGGCGGCTCGGGGGGCTCCGAGCCCGATCTCGCCGGCGGCGCTGGCGGGAGCAGCGCCGGCGCAAGCGGCGGGGAATCGAGCCCCGATTCCACGGACGGCACGACGTGCTCCACGGCCGTCCCGCTCGTCGTGCCGGCGAGCGGAACGCGGAGCGACGTGAGCGTCGAGGGCACGACGCGCGACGGCGCCGACACGCGACAAGGCCGGATCGGCGCCTGCACAGGTTCGGGCGACGGACCCGACCGCTACTACCGGCTCGACCTCACCGAGTTCAGGGAACGCGTGCGAATTCGCGCGCTGGTGGACGCGGAGTTCGACGTTCTCCTGAGCCTCGAGCAAGGGCCGTGCGAGGACTTGACGGGACGCTTGTGCGATCGGGGAAGCGCCGCCGGACGCGCGAGCTCGGCGTGGACGGCGGAGCTCGACCCGGGCGAATACCTCTTGGCAGTGGACGGCGCCGATCGCGAAGACGCGGGCAATTTCCGGCTTCGAGTCGTGGCCGAGCCCATCGAGCGACCCTGTCAGGTGCCCATGAACGTGACTTGCGACACCGCCACGCCGATTTCCTTCGACCTGCCGGTCGAGTCACTGTTCGTGAGCGCGCATTGCGCGGACCTGGACGGGGATCCCCCGGCCCTTTACTATTCGCTCGACCTCAGCGATGAAACCGAAACCGTCGGTATCGTAGCCAGCTTGACGCGGGCGGAGGGCTTCGGAGAACGAACCGCCACGCTCGTCAATCCCGAGGTGTACGCAGTGACCGAGGGCGACGCGTGCGGCGAGCTCGTGGCACCGAGCGGCTTCTGGAACGCGGATGGGCTGCGCGTGAACACCGCCGTGGCGCCGGGCAAATACCTGCTGCGGCTGGACGAACCGCCCGAGCTCGCGAGCTGGCTGATAGTGGAGCTGATACGCCCCGATTGCAGCGGCAACGTGGGCGACTCCTGCGAGCGAGCTCCGGACCTCGACGTGAGCAGCGGCTTCGTCAGCGTCACCTCGAATACCTACTGCAACACGGACTCCTTCCACCACGACGACTGCTCCGACGAACCCACATCCGACCGTTTCTTTCGCGTCGACCTCAGGGACCGAACGGATCGAACCCGCGTTCGCGGACGCCTCTTGCCGCGAGATCTCGACTTTTACGCCTACTTGTTCTTCCTCGAGCAGGACGAGGACGGCGGCTGCGGCACCGCGCTCCAGTGCTACGACTACATCGGCGATGCCGAAGGCTGGCCGAGCTTCGATGCCGTGGTCGAGCCTGGCGCCTACCTGATTGGCGTCGAGGGCGTGACGGAGGCGGCTGCCGGAACCTTCACGCTGGAGGTCGAGGTCAGCGACTTTCGCACGCGGTCTTACTCGCCCTGCCTGAGCTTCGACGTCGACCACTGTTTCTATTTCTACAACTATACGCTGACGGATTGCTGCTCGAATCCGTTCCAGCCCAAGTGCGGGACCGGCTTCGTGTCCTGCGGCCTCGACCCGGCCGTTCAAGACTGCGTGTGCGAAAGCGACCCGGTGTGCTGTGACGGCGACGAAGGGGACATCGAGCGTTGCGCTCCGGTGCTGGCAGAGTGCGGCTATTTTTGCCCCGATGAGCGGGCGAGTGTGTTCGCCTGTCTGGATCAGGAAGCGCTGCGTTCCCCGGCTGGAGGCTGACGGTGCGCCGGATTTGGCTCGCTGGCTCGCCGGCGCTGCTCGCGCTCGCCGTATTCGGGGCCTGCGGCGATACGGCCGTGATCCCGACGAGCGCGCCGGGTGGCGATGGCGCCGGTGGGCAGGACGGTGCGCCCCCTTGCGACGAAGAGGCGTGTCGCAATCTCGATAGCGAGTGCGCGCGTGGCGCCTGCTCTTCCGATTCCGGGCTCTGCGTGATCGAGGCCGTACGCGACGGACAGCCGTGCGCGGACGGAAACCCTTGCGGAGAAGCGCGTTGCGAAGCCGGAGTCTGTTCGCCGTCCAATCCCCCCGATTGCTCCGCGCTCGAGGACGCGTGCCGCGTGGGAGCTTGCAGCGTGCGCGAGGGCTGCGTCGCGGTACCGCGGGAACGCGCCGGCCTGGAGTGCGAGCGCGCGGCTCCGTTGACGCTCGACGGTATTCCGGCGACGCTCGATACGAGTTGCGGAGCGCCCGCGCAGGAGCTCGCGGTGTGCGGCGCGCCGCAGGGCAACGCCGTCTTTTTCGAGCTCGACCTGTCCGGCTTCGACGCGCCCGTGCCCGTGAGGCTGCTCTTCGGCGCCGAGTTCGAGATCGAGTCCGCGCTTTGGCGCGCACCGTGCGCGGATCCAGCTGCCGTTGCCTGTGGCCGCACGCGAGAATGGACTGGGTCTCCCGGCGGCGTCGAATTCCGCGAGGTGTTGGGTCCCGGACGCTACTTGGTCGTTGCCGCCGGCGTCGACGCCAACGCGCGCGGCCCAATCCAGCTCGCGGCTGTTCTCGACGAAGCTCCCGAGTGCGACACCACGATCGAACGCGCCGGCTGCGAAGACGCGCTGCCGCTCGACCCGTCCCTGCCGGTACAAGTGCGGCTGGGTTCGTCGGCGTGTGTGGAATCGGGCACGGACTTCGAGTGCCCGGAGTTCTCGGACGAGACCGAAGTGTACTACTCCCTCGACCTGTCGGAGCGCACGGGCGACACTCTCGTCGAGCTCGAGCTCATGGACGTCAGAAACGCGGCGCTGTTGCGCGTGGATTCCGACGGTGGCTGCGGCGAGCGCCTTCAATGTGGAGAACACCTCAGCGCCCTGCTCGAGCCGGCAAAGTACGTGCTCGGAGTGGGTGCATGGGACGGCGACCCGTTCGCGGTCCGCGTCAGTGCACGAGACAGGTCCGCTTGCGATGCTTCGTCCAACACTTCTTGCGAGCAGGCCGTCGTGCTCGACCCGTCCGCGACGACGCATCGGTTGCTCGGCCAGACCGCGTGCGGCAAGCACGTCGTAGACGACGACTGCGGCAACCCGGAGAGCGAACAGCAGCTATTTTATCGCCTCGACCTCCGCAACCACACGACGCCCGTCCACGTCGAAGTCGAGCCCGTGTCCACGGCCTTCCACAACGTGGGGCTGATCGAAGCGAACGCGGAGGGCGGGTGCGGCGCCGTAACTCACTGCTATCCGTACTTCGTTCTGCTGGCTCCCCGGCTCTACTACCTGGCGGTGAGCGGGGGCTACGGAAGGCCGTTCGAGTTTCGGGTCGACCACGTGCCACAACCCCCCGGCGTTGCGACCGACTGTATTCCGCTCGAAATCGTTCAGTGCGCCGTCCACTCGGCGGCGGCTTGTTCCGAGAGCGGAGTCAACGACGTGGCCTGCGTGGCGGCGCTCGAAGAATGCGGGCTCCAGTGGTCCGGGCTTGCGGAGCTCTGCTCGGAGGCACCGTGGTGTTGCGATCCAGACAGCATGCCGCCGGTGCTAGGCGCGGGCGCCGAAGAGACCTGCGAAGAGCTATTTCTTGCCGCCGGTGCGCGTTGCAGCGGATGCGGGGGGACCGACTGCTGGTTTTAGCGTTCGGAGGCCAGGGCCTCGAACAGCCCATGATATCAGCGGCGCAGAGAGGAAGTCA
>DASWGX010000358.1:0-4121 GCA_036393455.1 Polyangiaceae bacterium | reverse complement strand
GATCCGTCCCGAACGTCGCCGTCGCCGTGATGCGTGCCCTCGGCTCGAGCCCGGATCTTCTTACGTAGGCTTCGGAAGCCAAGAGTACCGCTGCCGCGCCGTCTACGATGCCGCTCGAACTGCCGGCGTGATGAACGTGCTGGATGGCGGCCACCTCTGGATAGCGAGCGAGTGCGAGTTCGTCGAGTGTTTCTCCGTTGGGGCCGGCCGCCTTGGCGCCCAGCCGCGCGAACGCCGGATCCAGTCGCAGCAGCGACTCGAGAGTCGTGTCCGGTCGCGGGTGCTCGTCCGCCGCGAGCAGCACGCTTCCCTCGGCGTCCAGAACCGGCACCAGGCTCTTTTCGAAGTAGCCACCAGCCCGGGCGCGCGCGGCCTTCTGTTGGCTCCACAGCGCGAACTCGTCCAGGTCGCGGCGCGAAAAACCCTCCTTCGTGGCGATGAGGTCGGCGCTGATGCCCTGCGGCACTTGAAACACGCGCGCGCGCAGCCGCTCGTTGTTCCCGTCGAGGCCCGCGCCATCCGACCCCATGGGTACGCGCGACATGCTTTCCACACCGCCGGCTATGACCAGATCTTGCTGCCCGCTCATCACGCCGTGCGCTCCGAACATAACCGCCTGCAGCCCGGACCCACAGAAGCGGTTCAGCGTAACGCCCGTGACGGAATCAGGGAAGGAAGCGGCCAGCACCGCATTGCGCGCCAGATTCGCGCCCTGCTCGCCGTGCTGCGTGACACAGCCCACGACGACGTCCTCCACGTCGCTGGCGACGAAGTCATTGCGCGATGAAAGCGCATGCAAGAGCCTGGCAAACAGCTCTTGCGGGTGAACCGAGCTGAGCGCTCCCTTGCCGGCCTTGCCGCGCCCTCTGGGCGTGCGAACGGCATCGATGACGTATGCGGCCTTCATGTCGACAGCCTGATACTTCTGGGGAACCGGCAGGGAAATCGCAAGCCCGTCGCCCCCGTCACTGGATAACGACGGTCTTCGTCACGGTAACGTGGTCCCCGGCGAAGGCCGGAACGCGGGCGCCCCGCATCGAGCTTGCGATGCAGCCGCCCGTCGGGGTGCCGGCGAAGGGCGGCCCCGCGACGGCGGCGCTCGTGACGCGACCGGACGAGGCGAACGTGATAGTGACGCGCGCCACGCCGCTCGGCTCGCCGTCGCGACGGCACGACGACGCGCGACTCGCTGCCGCATCGAGGGCGCTGCGCGCCGACTCGGCGCTGAAAGGCGTCGTTGCGACGGGCTCCCGCTTCGCCTCGCGCGGAGCGCTCGCGACCGGTTCGCTCTCCTGCGCGTCCTTCGTGGCGGAGCCGGTGGCGTCCGTTCGCTCAACGCGCGGGACCGCCGCTTCTCTGGGCTCGCTCTCCGCTCGGTCGGTTGCTTCGCCTTGACCGTCGGAAGCGCCTGGGGCCGGCTCCGACGCACGCTTTTTCTTCGGTGCGGGCTCTTGGCCCGCGCTCGGGGACGCTGCTTGCCTCGCCGGGTCGGGGCGCGGCGGTGGCGCCGCGGGTTCGGTCGTTCCCGGCACGCCAGCAACCTCTCGAGGCGTTGCGGCACCCTTTTGACCGGCTCGTTCGGCTTCCGGACGTGCCTGGGCGGACAGATGAGCCGTCGTGGCGCTTCCCTCGACGAGCGTGGGCTCGCCGACGAGCAACGGCAGCGACTGCTCGCGCGCGAGCCACCACAATCCCGCCGCTAGCACGGCGACGACTCCCGCCGCGCGCCCCAAACCGCTCAGGCCCTGGCCGCGCTCGCGCCGGCGCTCGGCCAGGGCCGCGCGGAGCTCGCGTTCGGCGGCCGATCGTTTGACTACCGGAGGCTCGGATTGACTCGACGACGGCAAGGGTGGCGGCCGCGACGTTCTTACGGACTCGGTTGCTCCCGCCGCCTCGAGCACCGATTCCACGTCGATGCGCGGCTGCGAAGCGCGCTCGCCGAGATCGGGAACCAGCGCCTGCGCCCCGGACGCGAGCGAATCCGGCGGCACGCTTTCCGCGGCGTCGCTGAGATCGACGCTCGGGGGACCGTCATTCGGGGGAGCCACGAGGTCGTCGACGTCGATCGACGGTGGGGGTGCCACCGCGCCGACCTCCGGCCATCCGAAATCCACGCTGAACTCCGGATTCGTATCTTCCGCTGGCGGAGCGGACGGCGACGGGGGTTTGGGCACCGCGCGCGGTGGACCCTGAAGCGTCCCGCCACTTCGGGGCGCGGGAACGCGATCTCGCCGCGGGGCCGGCGGTCTGACGACTGGTGGATGGTCGTCAGCGAGGGAAAGCTCCATTCCGGTTCCCAAGAAGCCCCCCGTTCGATCGTACTTGGGCGGCGTCACGTCGACCAGCACCGCAAGCTCCTCGATCTCGCGAATCGGGCGCCAGTTTTCCATCTTGCTCTGCCACGCGAACGTGTCGACGGAGAGCTCGTTCGAGCGGATCTTCTGCAAGAGCTGTTCGGTCGTGAGCTCGAGATCGTCCGGAGAGCCGTCCGCACTCACGATCCAAAAGGTTTCCCCTCCGCTGCCGGCGTTCCGTTTGCGGGCCGCCGCGGCTTGGCTCGCCGCACCGGGCGCTCCGGTGGACCGGCCTGCGACTCGCGGTGCCTTCGGCAAGGGCGGCGGCTTGCGGCGCGGTCTCACCTTTTGCGCCGAGGCGTCTTGCGTCAGGGCCTCCTGCCTCGGCGCGTGCGGTGTCGCGACCTCCGGACTCGCTGGGACGGTTGTCTCCTCGACGGACACTTCGGAACGATCCAGCCGAGTGCTCTCGGCCGGGCGCGGAACCGGCATCACTCGTGGCGGGTCGACGCGACCGTCGAGGTAAAGCTCGACTCCGCAGCGAGGGCACGAAGCGTTCGCCACCTTCCCTGAAATTTTGCGAGCAAAGACCAGGTCCGGCACCACCCATGCGGCGTGGCAGTCGGGACAGGCAAACCGATGCGGCATCCGAGCGGCGCAAGCCTACACTTCCGACTGCCGCCGTGCAGTATCCACGACTCCGAGCTGAGCATTCGTTCACCGCTTCGGCACGATGGCGGAGAGGTGCCGCCCGCTCCTCGGACCGTCGCGGCGGTACGAGTAAAAGAAGTGAGCATCCCCTACGGTGCACCCCGGGACGTCGTCCACCGCTTCCGGTCGCAACCCGGCGCGTTCGAGCTCCGCGCGGACGAGGACGCGCAAACTGACGTGAGGCTTGGCCGCGGACCGGTCCGCGACGCCGGGCAAGCCGGGCGCCACCGCCAGCAACTGCTCGGCGACGTCCTCGGACACCTCGAACGCCGCTTGAGAGATGTGAGGCCCGATGGCGGCGATGAGATCGTAGTTGCCGCGGGCGAGCGCGTCGAGGGCGCTCACGGCGGCTGAAACTACGCCCGCGACCACGCCGCGCCAACCCGCGTGTACGGCCGCCACGGCGCCTTTGCTTCGATCGGCGAGCAAGATGGGGACGCAATCCGCCGTGCGCACGGCACACGCCAAATCCGGCGCGCCGCTCACGAGCGCGTCACCGCGGCGCTCCAAGACTTCCTCCCTGCGTTCGGCGCCGCGAAGCGTGACGGTCTGGTTGCCGTGAACCTGCGAGAGACAAAAGACTCGCTCCGGTTCGACGCCGAGGGCTCTTGCAGCAAGCTCGAGGTTCTTCGACACCGCGCCTTCCGTATCGCCGACAGATACGGAGAAGTTCAAACTGCTATACGGGCCTTGCGATACCCCGCCCCGCCGCGTGAAAAACGCGTGCGAAAAGCCTGCGTCCGCGAAGAGCGGGCTCGTCAGGTATTCCGGCCGCTGCGTCAAAGCTCCTCGAAATCCCTCTTCCCGCGGGGCTCCGCTCGTGGGAGGGTCCGAGGTTTGCTAGAAGTGAAGCCAATGAAGCCCCCGGACCCTTTCATCGGTCGAGAGATACTGGGAGGCCAGTTTCGCATTCTTCAGAAGATTGGGACCGGGGGGATGGGCTCGGTTTACCAGGCGGATCAGCCGGAGATGAACCGAACCGTCGCGATAAAAATCCTGCACCCAAAGCTGGCCGGTCGCAAGGATTTGACGTCGCGTTTTCGCCGCGAGGCGCGCGCGATGAGTCAATTGACGCATCCGAACACGGCGCGTGTCTTCATGTACGGAGAGCTGGAA
>DASWGX010000357.1:0-2300 GCA_036393455.1 Polyangiaceae bacterium | reverse complement strand
GGGGCCGCACCGGCGCGCGGCTCTCAACACCGATCAAGGCTGGGTTGCGCGCGGGGTCGGTTGACAACCCTTTGCGCGCACTATCTGATCGCGTGCCGGCAGAAGCTGCCCAAAACGATGGCTGGCAAGATCCCACAGCTTTACGGCGCCACACCGCGTTCGACAGCCACGCCGTCCAGCCTCGAAAGCGACTACGCCGGTCAGACGCTGGGCGACCGCTACGAGCTCACGAGCTTTCTCGGCCGGGGCGGCATGGGCGCCGTTTTCATGGCGCGGCACGTCGTCATCGGCAAGAGGCTCGCCGTGAAGATCCTCGACACGGCTCGTGTCAGCGAGGAGCGCGGCTTCGAGCGTTTGTTTCGTGAAGCGCGCATGGCGGCCGCGATCGGTCACCCGAACATCATCGACGTCGTGGACGTGGGAGTATCGCCCGGCGGCGACCCCTACCTCGTCATGGAGTACCTCGAGGGCGAAGACCTCTCGAGCTTTCTCCTGCGCCGCGGCCCGCTCTCGGTCGCCGCGGCTTGCGGCATCCTGGAACCGGTGCTCTTGGCGCTCCAGGCCGGACACGCGCGAGGCATCGTCCATCGGGACCTCAAACCCGCGAACGTCTATCTCGTGCGCCGTGAGGATTCCGCGCCGACGGTGAAGCTCATCGACTTCGGCATCGCGAAGTTTTTGGGACCGAACGAGCGCGACAAGATCACGCTCCCCGGCGTGCTGCTCGGGACGCCGTACTACATGCCTCCCGAGCAAGCGAGCGGCGTGGAGGACGTCGACTCGCGTGCCGACATCTACGCGGCTGGCGTCACGTTCTACGAAATGGTGACCGGCAAGGTGCCGTTCGAAGGCGGAAACTACAACGAGACGCTGCTCATGATCACCAGGGACGAAGCACCCGCACCGGTTTCTCCCGTCGAAGAGCTTCCAGGTGACGTCATCGACGTGGTCCTGCGAGCGCTCCGCAAAGACCCCGCGCACCGCTACCAATCCGCTACCGAGTTTCTCCAGGCGCTGCAAGCCCTCGCGGCGTGGACCGAGCGGTCGCGCGCCTTCGCGGAGCTTGGCGCCGACATCCAAGTGGAGTCCTCCGACGGCGCGGCGTCCGGCTCGAGCACGATGCTCTCTCCGGAATCTCCCGCCGGCGCGAGGCAGCGAGCCGGACGTGAAGGCGGGGAAAGGTCCACGGCGCGGGACCGCGTGGTCGTCGATTGGGCGGGTCGCGCCGAATCCCGGGCGGGCTCGCGGCGGTTCCTCGTGGCGGCGCTGTCGTTTTTGGCCGTAGCAATCGCCGCCGGTCTCCTTTCCTGGTGGCACGCGCGCCGCGACCAAGCGCGGCTGCCGGAACCCCACGCCGCCGAGGTCACGCCGGGCCGAGCGCCGATCGAGCACGCGCCCGCCGCGCGCGAGGCCGCGATAGAGGCGGCGCGTCCGCAGGCGAGCGCGGGCGTGACATCCGCTCCCGCCGCGCCGGCGAGCGCCGAGCTGCCGAACGTGGCGAAGATCGAAGCAGCGCCCGCCGCGCCGGCGCCGGAAAGGAGCGCGCCGCGGTCCGAGCCGCGCATGGACGCGCTCAAGCGGTCCGGCCGTAATACGTTTTACACGGAAAAGTTCGAGTAGCCGCGGGCTCGCGGGCAAGCCTAGAATGAGCGACGCATGAAGTCGGTTCGCTTGGTGACGGCCGTGGTGGTCGCGACGGTGCTCTTCGTCACGAGCGCCCGCGCGAACGACAGAGCCGAAGCGGAGAAGCAATTTCGCGCCGGTGTCTCTCTGCAGAAGGTCGAAGACTTCGAGGCCGCGATCGCCGCGTTCGAGGCGTCGCTCGGCCTCTTCCCGACCAAGAGCGCGCTGTTCAACTTGGCGAACTGCCTGCGCGCGACGCATCGGTACCCGGAGGCGCTGGCGCGCTTCGAACAGCTGGAAAGTGAGTACGGCCCCGAGCTCACCAGCGCGATGCGCGGCCAGGTCGACGTGCAGATAGCGGAGCTCGAGAACCTGACGGCAACCGTGACCGTAGAGGTCGATCGCGACGGCGCCGAGGTGCGCGTTGATGGAAACCTCATGGGAACGAGCCCGCTCGCGCAACCGGTGCGGCTGAGCCTCGGCGATCACCGGCTCGAAGTTTCGCTCGACGGCTTCGAAACGGCGAGCCTTGGCTTCAACCTGAAACCGCGGGAGAATGTGACGCGCCGGATCGCGCTGCAAGAGCTTGCACCTCGGCCGTCCGAGCCCGCACCCGCGCCCGTCGTCTCACCGCCGCTCGCGGTCGTGCCGGCGCCCATTGCTCCGCCGGCGCCGGC
>DASWGX010000356.1:0-5119 GCA_036393455.1 Polyangiaceae bacterium | reverse complement strand
TTCGGCGTCACCGGATTCGGAAGCGCCGGCGGAGAAACGGCGCACGCCGCTCGAAAGCGCGAGAGCCCAGGCGCGCGACGGGCGAAACCCGGCCGTACCGAGCAATGTCGTGCTGCCCCGGTGAAAAAACCAGTTGAAGATCGAGTCGGCGTCGAACGTGGGAAGCAGGTAGTCGTAGCTCGCGCCGAGAGTCAGACTCGGCGTCACGCGCGCTTCCAGCGACGCTCCGTGCGACGTCGCTCGGCCGAGGTAGAGATCATAGACGGCGCGGCCGCCGACGCTGCCGTACTCCGCGTCGAACAGCGACAGCGTGGTGCCGACCCGCTCGGTGGAGACGCGGTCTCCGCCGACGAAGGTGAAGCCCGAGGCCTGGTCCGGAAACTGGGAAACGAGGACCTCGTCGCGGTTCAGGACCTTGCGGTAGCTCAAGTTGCCCCTCAGAAACGAAACATCGCTCGCATGCACCGCGAAGCCCGCCGCCGGCGCCAGCGCCGACTCCGAGAGAAAGCTCGGCCACAGCCCGACCTCGAGCTCGGAGCGATCGCCGCGCAGCACGCCGTCGGCCTCGAAGCGCGAGGTACCGAGCGCCGGACGCAGCCCCCGCTGCTCGGCGCCCGCGTAGCCCTCGAGACGCAAGTGCACCGGCGTGTCCAGAGCGAGCAGGACGCCGTCGAAGGACCACCACCCGAGACTGTCCACGACGTACTGGCGTCCCAGGCGAAAGCCGAACGCGCCGTCGAAGAAGCGCGCACCTTCCATGTACGCGTACATCAGATCGAGCGGCGCCTCGTACAGGCCCGGAATGAAACGCCCCGGCGAGGTCGGATCGCGCTCGGCGAACTCTTGCCCGAGATCCGCGTCGAGCCTGAGCCGCGCCCTGAGTGAAACGATCGGAGCCTCGGGGTCGGCCGACCACAAGTCGTAGACATCGAGCCCGAGCGTTTCCGTATAGCGCCGCCGCTGCAGCACCGGCGTTCCGAACACGCTTTCTACGGTGTAGAACTGTGCGTCGAAGCTCGAATCGACGCGGTACGCCGTGGCCTCGGCGCGCCGCGGGAACGACAACGCCGCGCCCGCGCAGAACGCGACGACGGCCGGTCGCGCCGCGCGACGCGCGCGAGCGCCGGGAAAGCACCGCGACACGCCCGACCCGCCTACGGAGCCACCCTAGAGCAAGCCTCCGGCCGATACGCCGAAAACGAAGACGTCCCCGTATTCGAAGAAGATGCGGAAGCCACCGGCCAGCACCACGGGCCCGGTGTCGTAGAGCGCCAATCCGCCGAGCCCGAAGACGACCTCGTCGTCCGACGCGCTCACGCATGGCTCCCCGCCGGGGGCGTTGGAGCAGCTGCTGACCGAGGAATGTCCGATACCGAGCGCCCCGAGTGGACGCGCCACGAACGAGCGACCGAAACCGAAATCGTAGCCGCCTTCCGCCGCCAGCACCCACAAGCTTGCATCCACTTCGCTCGTCACGCCGCCGAAGGTGACGCTTTCCCCGTCGCCGAAGAAGTAGTCGAAGGTGCCGCCGACGTAGGCGCCGACAGGAAACGTGTAGCCGCCGAGCGCGCCGATTCCGAGGTCCAGGTTGTCCGAGCCGATGCGGAGCCCGCCGCCCAGCATCCCCTTGTCCCAGGTGAAGCCCCGAAACTTGGTTTGAGCGCTTGCTTCGCGCGCCACCGCAACCGTTGCCACGAGCGCCGCGAATGCCACGAGCGCGCACAGCCCGCGCCCGTGAACGCGCTTCGCACGCCTTGCCGCCGGCGGCTCCCGCCGCGTGCCCTCTACCGAACCCTTGGCTTTCATTCGACCTGGACCTGCCTTTCCGCCGTTGCCGGCTGTTCCCGTTTCAACCAGTCGCGATGAATGCTCGGAATGTCGTCGAGGAGCTGCCGCGTGACGGGGTCGCTGGGCGACTGCGTGACGCGATCGGGCGGCCCCTGCTCGACGATTCTGCCCTGATGCATGATGAAGATCGAGTCCGACACGTAATAGGCGAGACCGATGTCGTGCGTGACGAAGACAATCGTCATTTGGAGCTCGTCCTTGAGCTTCATCAGGTAATCCAGGATGCTCGCGCGGCTGCACGCGTCCACCATCGACGTCGGCTCGTCGGCGATGAGAACCTGGGGCTTGATGACGAAAATTCGCGCCAGCAGCATACGCTGCATCTGCCCGCCGGACAGCTCGAACGGATACTTGCCTTCGACTTCTTTCGGCTCGATGTTCACGGCGAGCAGCGCCTGATCGATTCGCTCTTCCATTTCCGCCGGCGCCGGCTTCTGCTTGAAAAGGCGGAAGGCGCTCTTGAGCTGCGAACGGATCGTGAAAAACTGATTGAACGCCGAGAACGGGTCCTGGAACACGGCCTGCACGTGCCGCCAGTGCTCGCGCGGATCGGACTCCGCGTCGATCGGCTTGCCGTTGAACAGGAGCTCGCCGCTCGACGGCGCTTCCAGTCGCAGCAACATCTTGGCGAGCACCGTCTTGCCGCAGCCGGACTGGCCCACGAGCGAAACGATTTCCCGATCCTTGATCACGAAGCTTACGCGATCGACGGCGAGTGTGCGGCGTTTTCCGTGGCCGAAGACGCGACTCACCTCGCGCGCCTCGAATTTGTGCTCCGCCTTCATCGAAAGACCTGCCGGCATCGAAAGACCTGCCGGGGACCGGATTGTTGCTTGCCGCCGCGCGCCGTCAACCACTGTCCGATCATCGAGCATACATGCAGCGCACCTGACGACCTGCCACCTCGCGCAATGCCTGTTCCTCCCGGCGGCAGTCGGCCTGCACGCTGGGGCACCTTTCCGCGAAGCGGCAGCCGGAAATGGGGAGGGCCAGGTTCGGCGGAGCGCCCTCGATCGCCACCGGGGGCCTGCTCTTCTGGCCCGGCTCGGCGCTCAGCATCGAGCTCATCAGCGCGCGCGTGTAGGGCTGACGCCCGTCGTAGATCACCTGTTCGGTGGTCCCGACCTCCACGAACTGCCCGGCATACATGACGGCAATGCGGTTCGACACGTGGCGCAAGAGCGGGAGCTCGTGCGTGATGAAGAGCATGCTGGAGATGATACCCTGGTCCATCAGCTCGAACAGCAGCCGAATCACGGCCTTCTGCGTCGATACGTCGAGAGCGGACGTCGGTTCGTCGGCGATCACGACCTTGGGGTTCAAGAGCGTCGAGATGCCGATCACGACGCGCTGCTTGATGCCCGCCGGAAGCTCGACCGGGTATGAGTTCAACACTCGCTCCGCCGCAAGCCCGATGCGCGTGAAACGCTCGCGCAGCCGTTCGTTCAGCGCCGCTCGCCCCGCGCTTTCGTCGTGACTCAAGATCATGTCGGCGGCAAGGTCCTTGATCTTCCGCGTCGGGTTCAGCGAGTTGAGCGCGCCCTGCGGAATCATCGCCACCTGCCGGCCGAGCACGTCGCGCCGATTCTGCTCGAGGCTCATGCCGATGATGCTCTCGCCGCCAATCCGCACGTCCCCCGAGGAATGATAAAGCGGCGGGATGTAAAGACCCATGCAGCCGCTGACGAGCGTGGTCTTGCCGCAGCCCGACTCTCCGGCGATGCCGAACACCTCGCCCTCCGCGACCTCGAAAGAAACACCGTCGACGGCCTGCACGCGCGTGCCGAAGCGCGTCAAATAGTGGACGCGCAAGTCCTCGACCTCCAGCACCGTCGCCCGCGCCGCTCCGTTCTTCGCCATCGCTCACTTCCTGAGGCGCGGGTTGAACACACCTTCCATCGCCGTATTGATGACGTAGAGCGCAAAGGCGATCACCGTTACCAGGATCGTGGCGGGGATGAATGCCCACCAGGCGCCGTCCGTGAGCGCTTCGTTGCGGATCGCTTCGTTCAGAATCTTGCCGAGCGACACGGAGTCGTAGGGACCGAGCCCGAGCATGCTGATGCTGGCCTCGGACAGGATGGCCGCCGCCGTTTGCAGGATGAAGACCATGAAGATGTAGGAAAGCAGGTACGGCAAGATGTGAAGAAGCACGATCTCGAGCGTGCCATAGCCGTTGATACGAGCGAGGGCTACGTGGTCACGAGCGCGCAGGCTCGACGATTGGGCTCTCACCGCGCGCGCGCTCCAGGTCCAGGTGGTGGCGCCGATGATCAGCGAGATCAACGTGAGGCTGCGCCCTTCGTCGAGGCTCGCCGAAAGCAGGATGAGCAGGATGAGGCTCGGGATCACGAGGAACAAATTGGTGGTGGCGGTCAGGACGTCGTCGATCAGCCCGCCCTTGTAGCCGCCGTAGACGCCGATCAACGTCCCCGCCACCGTCGCGACGATGCCCGCCAGAAAACCGACGTAGAGCGACGCGCGCAGCCCTTCCACCAAAAGCGAGACCATGTCGAGGCCCAGGTGGTCGGTGCCGAGCCAGTGCTCGCTCGACGGCGGCATGTACGCGAGCCCGACCCGCGTCTGAACGTCGATGTCCATCAACACGGGCGCCAAGAACGCGAGCAAGAGCGTGCCCGAGAACAGCACGAAGCCCACGAGGAAGCCCGGCGACTTGAACAGGCCCTGGACGAGTCGCTTCACGAGCTTCTCCCGATCTGGGCCGTGCGGATGCGCGGGTCCAGCACGCCAATCAGAATGTCCACGCTGAAGTTCGCGATGAGCACGCACACCGTGATGAGCAGGGTGCACCCGGTGATGAGGGGGTAGTCGTTGCCCTGGATCGCCGTCAGAATGGCCATTCCGAGCCCGGGATAGCTGAAAATCATCTCCGTGATGAGAGCGCCGCCCACCATGACGCCGAGCGCGAGCGCGAGGCCCGTCAGCTGCGGCAGCATGGCATTGCGGAACATGTAGAGCAGGATCTTGTGCTCGCGAATGCCGAGCAGCTTGGCGTACTTCACGTAGTCGGTGCCAAGCTCGTAGATGCACATCGAACGCATGCCGATCGCCTGCCCGCCCACCACGATCACGAAGATCGAAAGGAACGGCAGCACGAAGTAGTAGCTGGCGCTGACCAGGAAACCCCAGGAAAGCTCGGGAACCATGCCGTCGTCATAACCGCCGACGGCCGGAAACCACTCGAGCTCGATGCCGAACACGTACACCAGGAGAATACCCACGCAGAACGCCGGCACGGCGCTGGCGAACA
>DASWGX010000355.1:0-6718 GCA_036393455.1 Polyangiaceae bacterium | reverse complement strand
ATGGGAGCGTACGCCCCGGCGCCGCTCGTCGATGCCGGGCTGGCGGCCCGCATCGAGCGCGAAATCGTCGCGCCGGCCATCGCCGGCATGGCCGAGCTCGGTGCGCCGTTTCGCGGCGCCCTGTTCGCCAACGTGATGGTCTCCGAGGCGGGCGATCCGGTCTTGCTCGAGTTCAACGCGCGCTTGGGCGATCCCGAGACGCAGGTGCTCACGCGCATCGTCGACGGGGATTGGGGTCTCGCGCTCGCGAGCGCAGCGCGCGGCGAGCTCGACGTCGCCTGCCTGCACCCGGGCGAGCGGCACGCGGTTTGCGTCGTACTGGCGGTAGCCGGCTACCCTATGAGCCCGCGTACGGGCGACGCGGTGGAGGGGCTGGAAATCGCCGAGCGAGTACCCGGAGTTGCCATTTTCCATGCCGGGACACGCCGCGAAGGCGAGCGCGTCGTGAGCGCCGGCGGGCGCGTGCTCGCCGTGACCGCGGCCGGCTCGAGCCTGGTCGAGGCGCACGAGCGCGCCTACCGCGCCATCGAAGCCGTGACGCTCGCGGGCTCGCACTTCCGGCGCGATATCGGTGCTCGGGCGCTCGGTGGTTAACGCCGTCGCGCTTGGAGTGCTGCGGAGCGCCGGCGTCGTGGCCGCCGCGAGCGAGTCTTTCTTCGGGCTCTTCGCCGATGTGGCCGAGCCGCTCGCTCTCGATCGACTCCTTTCGCTCAAGCCGCGCGGCGCGGACCAGGGAATGCCCGTCGTTTTGCCGTCCGCCGCCGAGTGGCCGTCTCTCGTCGTGGAAGTGCCCCCGCTCGCGCGCCTGCTCGGGTCTCACTTCTGGCCTGGGCCGCTCAGCATCGCTCTCGCCGCTCGCCCCACGGTCGACCCGCGGCTGCCGCTCGACGGCCGGCTCGCGGTGCGGGTTCCCGGGCCCTGCGCAGCCGCGGATCTGGTCGCGGCGTTCGGCCGGCCGCTCACGGCGACCAGCGCCAACCCGCCCTCCCTGCCGCCGCCCACGACTTCGGATGCGGTTCGCCGCGCCTTTCCTGCGGTCGATTGGCTCTACGTCGTGGACGGCGAGAGCGCGGGTGGAGCGCCATCGACCGTGCTTGTGGAGAACCGGGAACGGTTCCGAGTTGCCCGCCGCGGGGCGGTGCCCGTCGCGGCGCTGCGCGAGCTCATCGGCTCCGCGCTTGACGAGTCCGAGGCGTGACGGTAGGCGAAGCCGGCGCGCGTCGTCGAACCGCGCATCGGAGGAACATGGCGCGAGTATTCAACTTCAACCCCGGTCCCGCGGCGCTTCCGCTCGAAGCGCTGGAACGCGCACAGCGCGAGCTCTTGGACGTCGGTGGCTCCGGCATGAGCATCATGGAGCACAGCCACCGCGGCAAGGTGTACGAGGCCGTTCACAACGAGGCGATCGCGCTCGTGCGCCAGCTGCTCTCGGTCTCCGACGACTACGACGTGCTCCTGCTCCAGGGCGGTGCGACCCAGCAGTTTGCGCTGGTTCCGATGAACCTGCTCGATCCGGGCAAGAGCGCGGACTACGTCATCACCGGCTCCTGGTCGAAGAAGGCCTTCAAAGAAGCTCAGATCGCCGCCGAGGCGCGGGCCGCGGCGAACATGGAGCAGGATGGCAAGTACAGGAGGATTCCGGCGCAGTCGGAGTTGTCGCTCGACGCCCAGGCCGGGTACGTGCACATCACGAGCAACAACACCATCGCCGGCACGCAATGGCACGCGTTCCCCGACACGGGCAACGTGCCCCTCGTTGCGGACATGTCGAGCGACTTGATGTGGCGGCCGATCGACGTCTCGAAGTTCGGTGTCATCTACGCCGGAGCACAGAAGAACCTCGGGCCCGCTGGCATCACGCTGGTCATCGTGCGTAAAGATCTGGTGGAGCGCGGCCGCAAGGACATCCCGGCCATCTTTCAGTACCGCACGCACGCGGCCGAGAACTCGCTTTCGAATACGCCGCCGTGCTTCGCGATTTACATGCTGCGCAACGTCTTGGACGTGGTCACCAAACAGGGCGGGCTCGCGGCCGTCGAAACGACGAATCGCAAGAAGGCGGCGCTTCTCTATTCCGTCATCGAGGAACGCTCGGACTTCTATTCTTCGCCCGTGGAGAAGGACAGCCGCTCGATGATGAACGTCGTGTTCAACTTGAAGACGCCGGAGCTCGAGGCGGAGTTCATCGCCGAAGCGCAAAAGCGCAGCATGATGGGCCTCAAAGGGCACCGCTCCGTGGGCGGCGTACGAGCGTCGATCTACAACGCCGTGCCCGCGGCGGCGGTCGAAGCGCTCGCGGCGTTCATGCGCGAGTTCAAGTCCGTGTAGTCGTTTTCGCGCCGCGCGCGGTCGCACTGCGCGAAAGTCGCGCGACGCGTTCGAAGTGTCGCCAAGAAACCTCGCGTGCTCGCGCGGGTGTTTCGCCGCGGCTGCCTCGCTGCGGCCGTCTCGCCTCGCATGCGACTTGTTTCGATCGGAGACGGCTCGCGCGAGAATGCCGCGGGTGCGGTGCAAAAAACTTCGCGAGCCCGCCCCCACCGTGGGTGGACGGTGGGTGGATCGTGGGTGGACCGAAGCCGCGGTGTGCCAAGGGGTGCTCAAGAAGGCAAACGTAGGGCGCGGCCGGCCCGACACGGTTTGACGAGCGGACCGCCGAAGCTATCTTTGAACGTTGGGCCCACGTACTTCGATGGCGCCCCGAAAGTTGGTGGCATTGGCCAGGTATCGCCTGCGCTTCATGTTGCAAGAGCTGGACCTGTCGGCGGGAGAAACCGTCATCGGACGCAGTGTCGGCTGCCATTTGACCCTCGAGGATCCGCTCGTTTCGCGGCGGCACGCGCGGATCGTCGTTCGCGACGACGGCGCGAGCATTCAAGACTTGAGCTCCCGCAACGGCCTGTACGTTCAGGGGCAGGCCGTGCAGGGCTCCCGGGAGCTGATGGACGAGGATCGGATTCGAATCGGAAAGCAAGAGCTCGTATTTTCGGTGATCCCTTCCGGAACGGCGTTGCCCGCCGTGTGCCGCACGACGGGTTTCTTGTGCCACTGCGCGCGCTGCGGCGTGCCGTACGCGGTCGAGTCGTCCCAGTGTCCGAGCTGCGGTTGCGCGGACCGGCGTGAAGAGGACACGCTCACCGGCAGTGGGGAACCGCGGACGTGGTCCGTGGAGCTTTCAGTCGAAGTGTTGAAGCGAGCGATCCTGCTCGAACGCTGGAATGACGTCGAGTTCGTGCTCCGCCGGGTGAAAGACAATGTCGAAGCGCTGGTCGCGGCGTCCGTGCTGGTGGACCGCGCTCCGCTCGGCGCGCTTGCGGAACAGGTCGCGGCCGTTTGCGTGAAGCTCGGCGACGGGCTCTGGGCACGCTGGCTCTTGACCATGTACGCATGCCTGGAAATGGTGCCGCCCGCCTCTGCGACGATAGAGCTCGCGAGGCTGCCGGAATCCGAGCGGCTGGCCTTGTCCGTGATCGCCGAGCGCGCCCTCAACAGCGTCAGGGATAGAAGCCGCATTCTCGTCGAGGACGAGGCCGCGCTTTTGAGGCTGCGCGGGTGAGTCGATTCCCGAAGGGGCTCGCGCCTCGACAGGGCCAGCCGTAGGTCGCTACTCTTGCTCCCTCGCGTGGAAAGCAAGCCCCCTCGACCAGCGCCGAACTCAGGCTCGCTCTCCGAGTCGCTCGGGGAGAAGAGCGTGTGGGTCGACTACCGTGGGAACAGTCACGAGATACGCCAGGGCGAGACCCTGATCGGTCGCAGCTCCGCTTGCCACATCGTGCTCGACGATCCTCTGGTGTCGCGGCAGCACGCGCGCTTGGTGGTCGGGCCCGAGGGCGCGCGCGTCGAAGACGCGGGCAGCGTCAACGGCATGTTCGTCAACGGCGTGCGCGTGAACCAGCGCGTCGTGCTCAAGGACGGCGATCGGCTCACCATCGGGCGTCAGGATCTGGTCGTTCGAATCCGGTCGGCCGAGCCGGCCGCCGTGCGGCTTGCCGAAACGCTTCACGGCGTGCAGGCCGTGCGCGCCCTGACCGACGCCGAGGCGTCGTCGCCTTTCCCTCCCGGTGTCGAGAACGAAGCGACGATTCGCGGCAATGCCTTCGAGCTCCTGGGGGGCGTGGCGCAGAAGGTGTTGGCGCTCGGTCGAGGAGAAGAGGCGGAGCGGCTGCTCGGAACGTTCCTCGAACAGCTGTTGCGACAATCGTACGACAAGAAGGGAACGCAGGACGCCGAGAAGCTCGACGCCGCCGCGGACTTCGCGATACGCCTCGGGCTGGCGACGGGCAAGGCGCGCTGGATCGACTACACCTTCGAGCTTTTCACGGTTACCGGGCGGCTCTTGCGGAGCGACCTCATCGATCAGCTTCACACGGTGCTGCGCAAGACGTCCGGGGTCAGCCTGAATCGTTTCCGCGCCTATGTCGGCGCGGTCCGCCGGTTGGAGCTGGGCCCGGCGGAGCGCTTTCTGCTGCAACGGATCGAGGGCCTCGAGCGCCTCGTGCACTAGCTCGCTCGCGCCGTCCGAGCCACCGGCTCGCGGCCTCGGCGATGGCCGAGCGCAGCGCGGGGTCTTCCACTTGTTCGAGCCGCGTCGCGAGCTCTTCCGGAAGGGGAGCTTTGGTGACTGGGACGACGGCGCAAGGAAGCGACCAGTCCCGAGCGGGGGCTTCCGGCGCCTTCAGGCGGAAGCGCAGCCGACGAACCCGAACCCCGCGCTCGCGGAGCCGCTCAACGATGGTTTCGCTCAAGAGCGACAACTCTTGCGACCAGGTGGACGAGGCGACGTTGACGGTGAGGGTCTCGCGCTCGAGCTCCGCCGCTTGAGCGCGGGCCGCGATGCGATCGCCCACCGCGGCGCGCCATGCGTCCGCACCGACGGCGGACGAGGAGCGTAGAGTTTTCGCCTCCCCGAGCAGCTTCCCAAGCGAGATGGGCTTCGAGTGGCCGGACCCGCCGCCGAGCGACTCGGCGGACGAGCGGTGCCGTGATTCGCGGCGTCGAGCCATCGATGCTTCCTCGTTGTTCGCCCGCGATTTCCGAGCTGGGTGGATCCTCTACCACGCCGGCGCGCGAACGGGCGAGTCATGGATCGCCGGGACGGGGCGGCTGCGGGGGCGCGGGCGGATCCGCTGCGGCTGAAGGCCCGCCCCGCGGCGGGCGGTTGCGTCGCAGTCGCTGGCGCACTACGGGCTACGCCGTTCCTCTCCGGGCCCGGACAGCCCGAGCTGCCCGGAGCTTTCGAACCGTCGGCGAACCAACATCGAGGTGAAGACCGTGTCGAAGACCGTCCTTTTGGCCACCGAGAAGCCCTTCTCGCCCGCCGCGCGCGACCAAGTCCTCGCCGTGCTGAAAGAAGCCGGCTACGCCGCCAAGGTGCTCGAAAAATACGGCGGCAAGACGGACCTCGTGGATGCCCTCAAGGGGGCGCAGGCCGTCATCGTGCGCAGCGACATCATCGACGCCGAAGTGCTGGCACAGGCGCCCGAGCTCGAGCTCGTGGTGCGCGCCGGCGCCGGCTACGACAACGTCGATTGCGCGTTCGCCAAGGAGCGCGGCATCGCCGTGATGAACACGCCCGGGCAAAATGCGAACGCGGTGGCCGAGCTCGTCTTCGGCATGATGGTGTACATGACGCGCGGCAAATTCGACGGCGCGACCGGCACCGAGCTTCGCGACAAGACGCTGGGTATTCACGCCATGGGCGCGGTGGGCAGGGCCGTCGCTCGCATCGCCCAGGGCTTCGGCATGCGCACCCAGGCCTACGATGCGTTCGTGAAGCCCGAAGCCATCCGCGCCGCAGGCGCCGACCCCGTCCCCTCGGTGGACGAACTCTATCGCTCCTGCCAGTACGTGTCGCTGCACATTCCTGCCAACGCCCAAACGAAGCGCTCGATCGGCAAGGACCTTCTACTCGCCATGCCGAAGGGAGCGACCCTGGTGAACACCGCGCGCCAAGAGGTCATCAAGGAGGACGAGCTCGTCGGCGTGTTCGAAGCCCGCGAGGACTTTCGCTACCTCACCGACATCGCGCCGAGCGACGCGGTCCTCGGGACGTTGAACCAGCGCTTCGGGTCGCGCTTTTTCGTGACCCCGAAGAAGATGGGCGCTCAGACGCTGGAAGCGAACGAGAACGCCGGTCTTGCCGCGGCGCGCCAAATCGTTGGGTTCTTCGAGCGCGGGGAAAAGCAGTTCATCGTCAACCCTTGAGCCCGAGCCTTCCGGGCGCGGCGCGGAGGGCTGAGAAGGCAAGGAAGTGCGCGAAATCAAACGGTCGGGTGATCGGCCGGTAGGATCGGGGAACCACGGGGGATCCCGATCGCAGGCTGCGCCGCTGGGCTCACCGAGGGGGCTCGCCCGCGGCCGCCATGGCCCGTGCGAACAAACCTGGAACCGGTTCGACGGGCGGCGCGTACCCGTAGCGAAAGGCGCTGCGGGCCCATTGCTCGGGTTTGCCAGGCGTGGATTCGCCCCTCCAGATCAGCTCCGAATCAATGGTATGGAACCTTTACGTGCACAATCGCGGTGCGCGTCGTCCGCCGCGGATAAAATTCTGGAGGAAGGAAGCGTCTTGGCGGTTGCTGCTTGCGCCTTTCGAGCGCGGGCAGCCCTTGAACGCTTGCCAAATTCCGAGCCGCGGGTAAGGTTCACCGGGTCAGCCAGCCGTGGAGCGAATATCCGCGCGTGGCGTTACTTAATTTGGGTCCCCCAATTCTAGGCACTCTCG
>DASWGX010000354.1:0-2040 GCA_036393455.1 Polyangiaceae bacterium | reverse complement strand
ATCTCCAGAAGCTGCACCAGAAGCTCGACGGTCATCTCCCACGGCACCCGCCCGCCGAGGCGCCGCGCGAGCTTGTCGACGCTTTCGCCTTCCAGGAGCTCCATCACCAGGAACGCCGCGCCGGCCTCTTCCTCGTCGTCGTCGATGCTGACCACGCCCGGGTGCCCCACCGCGTTGGCCGCGTAGCCCTCACGCAAGAAACGCTGGCGAATACCGGGGTCGAGGGCCCGGTCGGGGCGCAACAACTTGATCGCGACGCGCTTTACCGTTGCGGTGGCGCCCCTCGTAGACGGCGGCCGTGCCTCCGGCGCCGAGCAGCCGGACGAGGGTCCACTTGCTCGACAGAACCTTGCCGACCTGCGTGCGGGCGAACTCACCAAACCAGCCAGCCGGCCCCATGAGGAGCGAAATGTGCCATGGTGCCCGCATGCGTCCAAGACGCTCGGACCGTGTGTAGTCCGGCGTTGTAGTCAACGTGCACGCGCGCGCGGACGGAGCCACTCCGGCGCTAGCCGTCGATATCGCGCGAACCGCTCGGCAGCGCAGCGAGTTCGATACGGCTGGAAACCGGGGCGACTTCCGTGGTGCCGTCGAGGGCGCGCTTGTGTCGCCATGCCTTGGCTGCGTTTGCGGCGAGCACCGGCAGCAGCAAAATTCCGCCCGGTGCAAGCAGCACCAGAGTCCAGAGCAGGATCACCAACGCGCGAGACATGGCAAAACGGTGTCCTGGGGCAAAGCATGCTCCGTGCCAAGGGCGTCGCGTGTGCCGGCGCACCGGCTTTGCGCGCCGCCCTCGATCTTCCTGTGCTTGCTTCTTCGCCCAGAGTGAGCCGAGCGCGATCGCCGTGTCATGCAGGCGCACGCTGTGCGTCCCTCGGACCTCACCGGCGTCACCACTTCGACGCAGGCGCGCCGTTCATTCGTCCCCGAACGGTCTGGATTCGGTCGCGCCTGGCTCGCGCCGAGCCGCCGCGGCTCAGGCTGAATGGTCGGTCGGCGGCTGCGAGCTCGAGTTTCCCGCCTGTTTCGTTGGCCTGCGGGCGTCGGCTCGTCGCGGGCTCCACGTTTCGGCGGAATCGGGTTAACCACGACGGATGGTCGCAGCACCCGCTCCGGTCGCAACTCCGCGCTCGGTGACCACTATCGACGACGAGCTCGGGCGCCTCGATCAGGCGTTGGTCGACCTCGAGCGCGCGGAGGCCGTCGCGGTGGCGCTGATCCACTGTCCGGCGGCGAGCCGCGAAGCGACGCTTTCGCGCAGTTTGTGCCGGCGCGCGACCGAGCGCGGTTTCGCGGCGGCGAGCATCAGTTTGCTGGAGTCGAGCCTCGACTCGCTGGACGAGCTGGTGCGGGCCTTGATCGAGGAGCTGGTCGGGCCGACCGGCGCGCGGGGGCTCATCGAGCTCTTGGACGTCTTTTGCGAGAAACACGGCAAGAAGAGCGCCGAGCGCTTCGCGGACGCCGCACTGTGGTTCGGAGCGACGGGCGACCTCGCGACGCTGTGCGGCGCCTACATCGGCGCCGCAGACGACGGTTATCCGGAGGCTCGCGCCTTCGAAGCGTGGCTGCACGGCACCGAGCCGAGCCGGCGCAGCCGTGTGGAGGTGCGCCGGGCGCTCGGGCCGGGCACGGCACAGCGCGCGCTCGGCGAGCTCACTCGCGTCGTCAGGGCGCTGGACCTCGGTGGCTGCCTGTTCGTGTTGCGCGACGGCGACGCCGTGACGTTGCGGACGCCGCGGCAGCGAGAAAAGTCGTACACGGTGCTGAGGGAGTTGGTCGACAATTTCGACACAGGTCGCGGCGCGGTGTCGACGCGCATCGTCGTCACCGGGGGCGACCGTTTCTTCGACGGGCCCCGATCGCTGCGCACGTTGACGCCGCTCCTCATGCGGCTCGAGGTGCCTTCGGAGGCGGAACCCCCGCCGCCGCATCGCTCGTGGACATCGCTGATTCGGGATCCGTACGAGTACGTGCACCGCCGCGTCACGCCGCCTCCCGAGACGAAACACGCCGCGCTCCGGACCCTCATCAGAGGCTGTC
>DASWGX010000353.1:0-6045 GCA_036393455.1 Polyangiaceae bacterium | reverse complement strand
CTGCCAGAGCCACCTTGGCCTTGAACGCTGCGTTGTATCGGGTGCGGGTACTTTTCATGGTTCCTCTGCTCCTTTGTCCAGGAGCAGGCCCCGTCTACACCACCTTAGCCGCTGGTCCGAATTTTGGGGTCCACTTCACACGCCCTTCGGCCCTCAGCCCTTCACCCTCTCCAGGGCCGCGTAAACACGCGGCCGCACCTACCGATCGAGAGTGCGCGGCGCGGGAGAACGCTGGGCCCGAGGCTGCGCCCGCGCTAGGCTGTTGCGTCGTGGTCAGCGTCTTTCCCCTGCATCGCTATACATTCGGCGACTACCTTCGCCTCGAGGAGGAAAGCTCGACGCGCCACGAGTTCTTGGACGGCGAGATCGTGGCCATGGCGGGAGGTACGCCGGAGCACGCAGCGCTCGCGATGGCCGTCGGGCGACAGCTCGGGAATCAACTGGAGGGGACCCATTGCCGGGTGTTCTCGTCGGATCTGCGCGTGCGCGTCCCGGCAACTGGGCTGACGACCTATCCTGACGTGACCGTCGTCCGCGGGCCGACTGAGCGCGATGCGGAGAGTGCCACCACCGTGACCAACCCGACCGTCGTGGTCGAGGTGACCAGTGATAGCAGCGAGGACTACGACCGCGGCGCGAAACCCCAGCACTTCCAAACCCTGCCGTCGCTCGCCGCGATCGTCGTCGTGTCGCACCGCGAACCGCGTGTAGAAGTCTGGACGCGAGCTGAAAAGGGCTGGTCTCGTAGCGAGGCGGGCCGCGCCGAGCGTGTCGCGATCTCGCCGCTCGAGGCCGAGCTCGACGTGGATGCACTCTACGCCGCCGCGAGGGAACCGGAGAGCTGAGCCTCGCGCGACAAAGGCTTCACGCGCGCCGGGGCACGAACGGACGTGGCGGTAAATGGAAAACGCAGGGGAAGCTTGGACGACGGCCATGCCGTGCCAATGGTTCCTCGATCACGCAAAATCGGGCGCGAACGCGCCGGCGGTCTGGCTCGGTATTCCGCGGAAGGCAAGAAGCGCTGCGTGTGTCGTGAGCGCCTTCCGGTTCAGCAACGAACACTTTACTTCCCGCGTGTCCTCCGTGATCATGCGAGCACTCGGGGACGGCGGCTCGACCACTCCGAGAGTTCGAAAAGTGCGAGAGCTCGAAAGTGTGAGAGCTCGAAAGATCGTCCAGGGATCAACCATCCCTACGTCGCGGAGGATACGTCGATGGGTAAAATCGTAGGCATCAGAGGTGTCGCGGCGCTCGCGACGTTCATCGGTATCGTTTTCATGCTGGCGGCGGCGAGCGGGTGCGGGGACGTCTCCGACCGGGTCGGGGGTTCGGGCGCTGTGGAGGACGTCGCCAAGGTGTCGAGCGGGCTCAGCACCGCGGACTTCACCGACGGTTCGGGCACGGTGCGGATCCGCATCAAGACTTGCGATTGGACGCCGTTCGGAAGCAGTCCCCGCTGCGCCTACTGTGCGGTCGATTCGGGCTGGGTTCGCATCGGCGGCGGCGCGGAGATCGGCGGGAGCCCGTCGTCGGCGCGGCTCAAGGCGAGCCTTCCGTTCAACGGTAGTTCACCGCCGTCGTTCGGGTCGTGCACCGGGAACGGCAGCGGCGGCATCCGCTCGGCATGGGTTGCGCGGTCGACCGGGACGTCGTCGCACCGGCTCAGGGCCTATGTGATCGGGCTTCAGCTGACGGGGCTCAGCGCCTCGGCGCTCGAGAGCAGCGTGTTCGTCCACGAGAGCACGTCGGAGCTCGTGCTCCAGCCGAACATAACGGTGCCCACGTTGAGCGGCTCCATGTTGATCGGCGGCGGAGCCGAGATCGTGCCGCCCGCCGGGTATACGCCGTCGCTTCCCGCCGGTGGCAACGGGTACTTGACCGAATCTCGACCGCTCTTCGATACGGGCGAATGGCGCGGGCGCGCCGTCTACACCAATCCGCCCGACGGCGGTCTCAAGGTCTACTCGATCGGCATCCACTGGTGCCCGACGGGCTGGACCGACTGCCTCATGAATAGGCTGCGCTCGGTCGTCACCGGCTCGAGCACCGGCTACCACACGGCGAGCCTTGCCTCGCCGTTTCCGTGGATCACGACGTCGGTGGGCGCGCTCGGGGTCACCAACGGAAGCTCGAGCCGCTACCTTGCGGATCTGATCCCGTTCCTCGGCAGCGACGACGGCTTCACCGTTCGTACCAAGGACCAGGGGACCAGCGTCAATGCGACCACGACGGGGTACTCCTTGAACATGATGTCGAGCGCCTACGGCTATTGGGCCTTCAATGCGATTCGCTTCAACACGGCCGGCACCGCGCTTTTCCGTCCGTCGACGACGCCGCCGCCGCGCTTGCAGCAGTCGACCGGGAACCCCGACAGCGCCGCGCATCGGTGGCACCTCGAGAGTCTGGGGGGCGGGCAGTACCGGATCCGAAACGGTAACCCCCAGCAAGGCACCCAGTGCGCCTACCGCGAGGGGAGCACCACGAACGTGCGAGTAGCCACGTGCGGGAGCGGCAACGAGTTTCGATGGACGGTAGTCACCGACCCCAACGGGACGTTCAAGCTCCGCAACGTGTCTGCCGGGCAGTGCCTCGACAACAACAACCAGGGCTACGCTACCTCGAACCTGGTCTTGAAGACGTGTGTTTCGGCCTATTCCAACGTGCAGTCGCTGTTCCTCGACGCGTACAGTTGGCCGCCGTGAGCTACGCAAGGCCCGCCTCCTGGCGGAGCCTTTCGTAGTCGTCCGATAAAAAGAAGGACAAGAGCGCCGCGACGCGGATCGCGAGCTCTTGATACGAGATTTGCCCGGCGTCGTTGCGGCGCGCGAGCACGGAGCCGAGGCCCTCGTTCTCCACGGCTTCCGCGAGCTCGGCGTAGTCCGGGCGCGCCAGGAGGACGGCGCGCAGCGCCGCGGCGACGTCGCCGGCGACCAAGAGGCCGGCGCGATCGGCGGTGAGCTGCATCACGCGGTGCGCGGCCACGAGCTCTTCGTGAACGCGCGACAGGACGTCGTCGTCGCTGGGAGTGGTTTCGACGTGGAGATCGAGCCGCGGCAAGAGGCCGAGGCGGTCGGCGCTCATGACGATGCGGCGCAGTTTCTCCGCCGGTACGCTGGACAGCATCTGGCTCGCCTTGTCGGCGAAGCGAAAGCCCTTGAGCAGCGGCAAAAGGCCGAACACCAGGTCGAGCCCGTCGCGCGTCTTGGTGAAGGCACCGCTCCAGACTTCGCTCGACGTGACCGGCGTGTGGCCGAGCTTGAGGTGAGCGAGCTCGGTGCCGAGCACGAAGGCGAACTCCGACTCCGAAAGCGCCCGCGGACCGTCGGGTTCCAGGTGTTGTCCGCCGATCAAGACGAAGCTTTTCCTGCCGTCGTAGGCGCGAATGCCGACGCTCTTGCCGCCGCGGGAGATGTACGCCTCCGTTTCGATGCCGAGCACGGTGGCGGCGCGCCGGAGCGCGCGCGTCGCGCCGCCGTGTTTTTCGCTCGAGAGGCGCTCGCAGTAGTCGCGCAGAAGGCCGTGATCGGGGCTGGGCACCGCCGCGATCAGCGTTTGCAGGCGACCGAGCAGCGGGTCGCCGGCGCGCGCCGCCGGGTGCCTGAGGCGGTGTTCGATCGATTCACGCGACAGCGCGCGTCCGAAAGCCGGCGTCGCGGTGTCGCGCGGAGTGAGGCCGCCCGGCTCCATGACGTGGAAAATGCTTGCGGCGCGCTCGGCGAGCTCGTCCTCGGCAAGCTCGCAGAGCTTCGCGATACGCTGGGTGACGAGCGGTTGCAGGCGCGCGAGCTCGACCGTGGAGCGCAGGCTGATGGCGCGGCCGCTGTCGGTGGGCGTGTGCTCGTGGATTTGCGCCAGAAGCTCGTGGACTCGTATTCGAAGGGCTTGGCCCGCGTCGCCGCGCGTGAGGTCCGCGTCGCTCGGCGGCAACAGATCTTCGAGTGCCTCGCTGGGGAGCCGGCGCAGGCGCGCGGTCAAGAGCGCCGCCGCAGCCTCCGGTCGGTGCGCCGCGATCTGGTGCTCGGCGAGGGCGATATCGGCCTGGCTGTTGGGGCTCGGGGTGTTTTCGTGAACCACTTGGTGGAGCTCCAGGGCCCAGGGTTCGGCGCGTTCAGCGTGACTGCGCAGTGCCTCGACCCGATCGAGACCGGCCTCGCGCGTGAGCTCCCAGCGCCGCCAGATCTGACCCAAGAGGTCGGTGGGTGCCTGCTCGCTCGCGAGTTCGTCGATGGCGGCGATCGGGCCGCCCCGGCGCTGTTCGGGCAGAAGCTCGGCGTCGGCGAGCCACGCCGTGATTCGTTCCGTCGCGCCTCCGAGCTCCGCGCCGCGGCCGAGCAGCTTGGTCACCAGGTGCGCGCGCTCCGGCTCTTCCCGTCGCGTGACGAAGTTCGAGCGCAAAAGCTCGAGGGCGTGCTCGGCGCTCGGCAGCCGCAGGGCGGCGAGCGCTTCGCGTCCGAGCTCGGCACCGCTCCGCGCGGGCTGCCATTCGCGCAGGCGCGTGCGCAGGGCCGGCACCTGCGCCGCGATCTCCACGCCGGCATCGATCGCTTCGATGCGCTCGTCGCCCGCGGCCGACAAGATGACGAGCGCTGCGCGGCGATCGGTCATCATGAGGAACACCGACCCCTGCGCGTCGAGCAGGACGTCCGAGCTCACCGGCGCCGTCTCTTTTCCCCTCAGCCAGACGAGCAGGGTCTCGCCCGGTTCGAGCTCGCGCGCGAGCCACAGTGCGGTGACGCTGTCGAGCGGCTGCACGTGGCGCGCCGGCGGGCGAGTCAGCTCGCGCCGCGCCCCGCTTCGACGCAGCCGCGCGATGCCGATGAGCTCCAGGACCGCGCCGCTTTTTCCCGCCGGGACAACGAGATCGAGCTCCCCGACGCGCAGGCGGTCGCGCAGCCGTCCCGGCTCGTAGCGCGGAGCCCGATCGAGCAGCGCAATGGCGGTGCCGCGCCGCTGATCGCGCGCCGCGACGAGCCAGAGCTCGTCCGGCGTCATGCAGAGCTCCGGCGCGCCGTTGCCGGCGCCGTCGAGCGGGACGCGCCCGTTCAGGCCGACGCGTCGCTCGATACGGCCGAGCTCGCGGTGGTCCAGGTAGGCGCGGATGGCATCGGACATGACGGAAACCGGGGCCGAACGGGCCGGCGGAACAACCATGCGATCGACCGAGCCGCGCGGCAATCACGCCGTCGCGCCGCCGCCTTCGCGCCCCACTCATGCTAGATCCCGCGGGTCGCCGGCACGGTTCCGGCGGCCGTGCAATGCCAGGTGAGAGCATGAAGTCCGGCGAAATACGTCAAGCGTTCCTCGATTTTTTCGCGACCCGGGGGCACGAGCTCGTGCCGAGCGGCCCGCTCGTGCCGCAAAACGACCCGACGCTGCTGTTCGCCAACGCCGGCATGGTTCAGTTCAAGGACGTTTTCACGGGCAGCGAAAGACGTAGCTATACGCGCGCCACCTCCAGCCAGAAGTGCCTGCGCTTGAGCGGCAAGCACAACGACCTCGAGGAGGTGGGCTCTTCGTTGCGCCATCAGACGTTCTTCGAGATGCTCGGCAACTTCTCCTTCGGTGACTATTTCAAAGAGGAAGCGATCGATTTTGCGTGGGAGTTTCTGACCGGCGTGCTCGGCCTTCCCCGGGAGCGTTTGCTCGTCACCTATTTCAAGGGTGAGGGCGAGGTCGGCGAGGACGTTGCGGCGCGCGAGCTCTGGAAGCGCATTGCCGGTTTCGGCGACGAGCGCATCGTCGGGCTCGGGCTTTCGGATAACTTCTGGCAAATGGGGGATACGGGTCCGTGCGGGCCGTGCAGCGAGCTTCACTTTTACTACGGTCCTGACCCCGACCCGGCGCGTTTCGGCGAGCCGCAAACGCCGGAGGGCCATGGCTGGGTGGAGTTCTGGAACCTGGTTTTCATGCAGTTCGAACGGCGGAGCGGCGCGGACGGCAAAGCGGAGCTCGCGCCGCTGCCGGCGCCGTGCATCGACACCGGGATGGGGCTCGAGCGTCTGGCGACGATCCTCCAGGGACGCACCAGCAACTACGAGACGGATC
>DASWGX010000352.1:0-6569 GCA_036393455.1 Polyangiaceae bacterium | reverse complement strand
CGCGACGCGGCGCGGCAGGAAAATCCGGGTCGGCCGACTCCGGCGGGCTCGAGCCCGGAATAGGTTGAACCACCGACGAGCGGGACGGCGGAGGAGAAAATTCTCCCTTGTGGCGCCGTCCGGCGTGGTAAAGAGCCCCGCGCCTAGCCGGACCGGCCCAGCATCGAAACTGGGCCCGCACACGCTGGCGCCAGGCAAATTCGAGCGGTCCATGTTCGATCTCAGCGGCAAGGTTGCTGTGGTTACGGGTGGCTCGCGCGGCATCGGCCGCGCGATCGCCGTGACGCTCGCGGACCGCGGAGCGCAGGTCGCCGTGGGCTACCTCAGCCGAGAGGCGATGGCTCGCGAGGTGGCCGAAGAGATCAAGGCCGCCGGCGGAGCCGCGGAGATTTTTCACTGCGACGTCGCGGACACGAAAGCAACGGAAAGCGCCATCACGGACCTGGGCAAGCGCCATGGCCGACTGGACGTCCTGGTTGCAAACGCCGGAATCTCCATCGACGCCCTCTTGCTCCGGCTAAAAGAGGAAGACTTCGACCGGACCTTGGCCATCAACCTGAAAGGCGCGGTGTTCGCCGCCCGGGCCGCGCTGAAATCCATGATGCGGGCGCGGAGCGGGCGTGTGATCTTCCTGTCCAGCGTGGTCGGCGAATCGGGAAACCCTGGGCAGCTGGCCTACGCGGCTTCGAAGGCGGGGCTGCTCGGCGCGGCTCGCACGCTGGCACGCGAGTACGCGTCGCGGGGCATCACCGTCAACGCCGTCACGCCGGGCTTCATCGACACGGACATGACCTCGGAGCTCACGGACGAGCAACGGCATTCGATGCTGGACGGCGTGCCGCTCGGCCGCGCCGGCACCGCCGCGGAGGTCGCCGCCGCGGTCGCCTTCTTGGCCTCGGACGAGGCAGCTTACATCACGGGTCACGCACTGCGCGTCAACGGCGGCATGCATATGTAGAGCCTTTCGGGGACGCACTGAACGAGAACACGAGGCATGAGCGGGTGATCCCAGAGGTCACCCCGGAGGCATCCCATGGCGGAAGAGATCACGGCCAAGGTCAAGCAAATCATCAAAGAGCAGCTCGACGTCGACGAGAAAGACATCAAACCGGAGTCGTCCTTCATCGACGACTTGGGTGCAGACTCGCTCGGCTTGGTCGAGCTGGTCTTGGCATTCGAAGAAGCGTTCGAGATCGACATCCCGGACGAGGACACCGAGAAGATCCGCACCGTGCAGGACGCCATCGACTACATCGAGAAGCATGCGGGCGGCTGAATTCGGCTTGCTCGAGGCAGGCACAGCGCGCAGAGCCTAGCAAGATGGAACGCGTCGTAGTAACGGGCATGGGTCTCGTCACGCCGAACGGAATCGGGACGGATGTGACTTGGCGCTCGCTCACCCAAGGAAAGAGCGGCGTGGGCAGGATAACGCTGTTCGATGCGAACGAGGCCTATGCGACGCGAATTGCGGCCGAGGTCAAGGACTTCGATCCCACGGAGTTCATGGAGAAGAAAAAGCTCAAGGAGGTCTCGCGCTTCATCCCGTTCGCAATCGCGGCCTCCAAGATGGCGGTCGCGCAGGCGGAGCTCGAGCTCTCGGACGAAGAGCGAGAACGCGTCGGTGTGTTCATCGGCGTGGGGCTCGGGGGGCTCGAGAACCTGGAACGCTGCACCCTGACGCTCGACAAGCGCGGCCCCGGCAAGGTGAGCCCCTATTTCATTCCATCCTTGATTGCCAACATGGCCGCGGGCCAGGTCTCGATCGCGCTCGGTTTCCGCGGCCCTTGCTTCGCGCATACGAGCGCCTGCTCCTCGAGCGGCCACGCCATCGGCGAGGCGCTGCGCTGGCTCAGGCAAGGAGACGCCGAGGTCATGATCGCGGGTGGAGCAGAAGCCACGATTTCTCCCATCGGCATCGCCGGCTTCAGCGCGATGTTCGCCCTGAGCCGCCGCAACGACGAGCCGGAAAAGGCCAGCCGCCCGTGGGACCGCGATCGCGACGGCTTCGTATGCGGCGAAGGCGCCGGCACTCTGGTGCTGGAAACGCTCAGCCACGCCAAGCAGCGCGGCGCGCCGATCTTGGCGGAGGTCACCGGGTACGCCGCGACGAGCGACGCCTATCACATCACCAAGCCGGCGCCCAACGGAGCCGGGGGCGCCCGCGCGATGCGGCAGGCGCTGCGGGACGCCCGTTTGAACGTGGAGCAGATCGACTACATCAACGCGCACGGCACCTCGACGCCGGCAGGCGACACCGAAGAGGCTCGAGCCATTGCGAACGTGATGGGCACCCACGCGACGGGACACAAGCTTTGGGTGAGCTCCACCAAGTCCATGATGGGCCATCTGCTGGGTGCTGCCGGAGCAGTCGAGCTGGCGATCTGTATTCGCGCCATCGAGACCGGCGTGTTGCCGCCCACTATCAACCTGGACAATCAGGATCCGGATTGCCCGCTCGATTGCGTCCCGAACCAGGCGCGCGAGCGCCGGACTCGGCACGCGATGAGCAATTCCTTCGGGTTCGGCGGCACCAACGCGACACTCATCGTGTCCGCGTTTCAAGGCTGATCCGCCCGCCAGCGCACACCGGGGCCCATGCAGTGCCCGCTTTGTAAGAGCATGGAGAGCCGGGTCGTGGACTCTCGCCTTGCCGCCGGAGGCACCGTGACCTGGCGCCGACGCGAATGCGACGCATGCAAGCGCCGCTTCACTACCTACGAACGCGTCGAATACTCGCTGCCGACGGTCGTCAAGCGGGATGGACAGCGAGCGCCGTTCGATCGTACGAAGCTTCTACGTAGCTTTCAAGTCGCGTGCAACAAGCGACCCGTGAGCACAGACCAACTGGAAGAGGCCGCAGAGGCCGTGGAACGCGAAGTTTCCGAGTTTGGCGAGCGCGAGATCACGAGTCAATTCCTCGGCGAACGCGTGATGGAACGTCTGAAGCAGCTCGACGGCGTAGCGTACGTGCGCTTCGCGAGCGTCTACAAGTCGTTTCGCGACATCGACGAGTTCATGCAGGAAGTAGGCGCACTTGTTCGAGCGCGCCCGAAGGGCTAGGCTGCGCGGGAATTGGGAGATGTCTGACCTCGACTCGGAAATGATGAAGCGCGCCCTGGAGCTGGCGCGCCGCGGCGACCCGGCGCCGAATCCGCACGTCGGCTGCGTCGTCGCGGACGGAGCACGCATTCTGGGAGAGGGGTTTCACGAAGCCGCCGGCAAAGAGCACGCGGAGCTCAAGGCCCTGGCGGCGGCCGGCGACGAGGCGCGCGGCGCGACCATGTACGTCACGCTCGAGCCCTGCAACCACGACGGTCGCACGGCCCCGTGCGTGGACGCGATCCTCGCCGCCGGCATCGGTCGCGTCCTGATGGCGACGCGCGACCCGAACCCGAACGTCAAGGGCGGCGGGTACGAACGCCTGCAGGAAGCAGGCGTGACAGTCGAAATCGGCCTCATGGAAAAGGAGGCCAAGTACCTGATTCGAGCCTGGACGAAGTTTATCGTCACCGGCCGCGCGTTCCTGGCGTTGAAACTGGCGGTTTCGCTCGACGGCCGAATCGCGACGCGCACCGGCGAATCCAAGTGGATCACCGGGGACCAGTCCCGCGCCAAGGTCCACTACCTCCGCACCGTCCATGACGCGGTGCTCGTCGGGATCAGCACGGTGCTGGCCGACGATCCGCTGCTCACGCCCCGCGACGTCGAAGGCCGAAGCCCGGTGCGCATCGTGCTCGATAGCAGGCTCCGCCTGCCGGAGGACAGCCAGCTCGTGCAGACGGCGCGCGACGTACCGACCTGCGTGGTCACGACGGACCGGGCGGCGGAATCGGCGGCGCAGAGCCTGGAAGCCGCGGGGATTTCCGTGATCCGCGTGCCGGCCACGGCGGAGGGCCGTTGCGACATGAACCACGTCCTGAAGGAGCTCGCGCTGCGCCAGGTAGTGAGCGTCCTGTGCGAAGGCGGCGCGGAAGTCGCCGGCAGCTTGCTCGCCAATCGGCTGGCGGACGAGATCCACGTCTTCGTTGCGCCGGTCCTGCTCGGCCCGCGCGGGCGGCCCGGCGCCGTCGATTGGGCTGGACCGGAAAGCCCGAGCCAAGCGCCGCGCATCGGCAACCCGACGTGGGAGCTCTGCGGCAACGACGCCTACGTAACCGGGTCGCTCGTCTATCCCAAAAAGACACGGACCCAGCCGGGCTGAGCCCGCTACGGTCGTTGACAGGGGCCGCGTTGACAGGGCCGCGTTGACAGGGCCGCGTTGACAGGGGCCGCGTTGACAGGGGCCGCGTTGACAGGCCGCGTTGCCGGAGCCAAGGTCGGGTGTTATCTTCTCCCGCACGCCATGGCGCTTCGTGAGATCCTCGAATACCCGGACCCCCGGCTGCGAGAAGTCGCCGAACCGGTGGAAGCCGTCACGGGCGAGATTCGCGCCCTCGCAGAAGACATGGCGGAAACCATGTACCACGCCGGAGGGTGCGGTCTGGCGGCCACCCAGCTCGGCATCAACAAGCGCATCTTCGTAATCGATCCCGCGGGGGAAGACGAGCCGAGCCAGCTTCGGACCTACATCAACCCGGAGATTTTGGAGCTGGACGGCACGCAAATTTTTCAGGAAGGGTGCTTATCGTTCCCGGGCACCAGGGAGGAGATCAAGCGCGCGGAGCGCGTGAAGGTGCGGGCGCTCGGCCTCGACGGCAAGCCCTTCGAGCTCGAAGCCGACGGTCTCCTGGCCGTCGCCATCCAGCACGAGAACGATCATCTGAACGGCGTGTTGATGATCGACAAGCTGGACGCGATGAAGCGCCGCATGGTGGGGCGCAAGCTCGCGAAGGCGCGCCAAGAACAGCAGTCGCCCGGCTGATCGAGCAGGCACCATCCGCCTGCGCCATCCCCGGCCTCAGTCAGTCGACGCTGCCGCGGGCGAACAGCGCGGGATCGATGCCGATCCCGCGCGCTCTCAGCTGGTCGGCAATCTTCGGCACTCGCCCGGTGACCGCGAAAGTGCCCTCCACCGACCCCGTCGCTCGCCCGGCTTCGATGGAAAACACGAACACGTCGGCAAGCTCGAGGCCCTCCGCCGTAGCGCGCGCGATTTCCGCTACCCTGAGAATGCGCGAGCGCCCGTCGCGAAGCCGCGACACCTCGAGCACCAAATCGAAGGCCTGAGCCACCCACTCCCGCGCCACGTCGGCACCGAGACCGGGCCGGCGCGCGGCGAGGTGCGCCGCAAGCCGAGCCAGCCCGCGCTGAGCGTCCGGTGCTCGCAGCACGGCGACGACGCCGTCGGTGCCCGTTGCGACGGCCTCGACCGTAGCCGCGGCGACCTCGGGCGACGCAAGCTCGATGATCACACGCGTCGCCGGAACCCGAGCCAAGAGCTCCACGAGCTCGCCGGCCCGATCGCCGCAGGCACGAACGTTGACCCGCGTCGCATCCGGCGTGTGCGCGACGAGGTCGTCCATGTCGTAGACGAGCACGGTGCGTTCAGAAGCGCTCGAATTCGCCAAGGCGCTGGCAACGGCCGCGGCGCCGTGATCGCGCGGCCCCACGATGAGCAGGTTCGCTCGGGCCTGCACGCAGCGCGAAAGAACGTTGGCCATCGCGCGAGACGCCGTGCCTCGTCGCACCAGATCGTCGAGCGTGGCCGAGAGCCTGCGCGGCTTGCGTAGCACTAGCAGCGTCCCGCTGGTCGCCGCCCGCTTGGTCACCGCCGAAAGCACACTCCCGTCGGGGAAACGGCGCTCGACGACGCTTTCCTCGGCGCCGAGCGGAGCGCCGGCGTGATGACACAAACGCTCGAGCGTCAATTCCAGCGAACGCTCGTTCGAGAAGGGTGGTTCGACCGGAACCGAACGACCGCGTCGCGTGACGACGATGTGATCGAAGCGCGTCACCGAAACGTCCGTGACGTCCGGATCCTGCAGCAGCGCCTGAACCGGCCCGAAGCCACACAGCTCGTCCAAAGCCTGGGCGGAGAGCTGTTCCGGCTGGGAGCTCTCCGGCAACTCACCACGCTCCTTGAGCTCGCTCAACTTGAGCTCGAGCGCACCGCGCACCCTCTCGGTGATCTCGTCGCTCACCGGTGCTCGCGCGAGCTCCGCACCCATCGAAGCACGAATGGATTCGACGAGGCGCGCAAGGGCGTCGCGGTGCTCGAGCGTGGCGACGTCGAGCTTGCCGTCGGGGATCGAGGAACGGCGACGATCGCTGCTCGCGTACCCATGGTCTTGATGCGTGCTCGGCGTGTCCTGCGTCGGAGGCTGCGACAGCACGGGAATGGACGAGTAGCTCGGCGCGGATTGGACGCGCGAGTTGCTGGATTCTTCCTCGAACGAGTCCGCCGAGGGTGCCACCGGTTCCGGGGGCAACGCCTGGGCGGGAGTGGCCGCATCCTTCGCGCTGATCTCCTCGCCGCCGAACTCCAGCCGTAGCACGAAATCCCCGATGTAAATACGATCGCCCTCGCGAACGATGGTTGCCTGGGTAATGCGCCGGCGATTGACGTAGGTGCCGTTGGTGCTGTTCAGGTCGGCCACGATGAAGCGCCCGTCTCGATAGAGGAGCCGAGA
>DASWGX010000351.1:0-5154 GCA_036393455.1 Polyangiaceae bacterium | reverse complement strand
GAAGCGGCCCGCCGCGCCCGCCGCACCCTCGGCGGCTCCACGGAGGGAGTGTCAAGCGCCTGACGCGCGCCTCGCCGACGTCCACCCAGTGCCAGGGCGCCAAGGGATTGACGATGGGCGGACCTATGCGTCGCGTGCGGCCGCGTAGACGTCGTCGACCAAGAGGGCGCAGCCAATCGGGTCCAGCGAAACGCGCTCACCGGCAGTGAATTCGCTCGCGCGCCACGCGCCGCCGCTCCGCGTCCAGCGCTCGATGCGGGGGCGGCTGTGATCGACGAGAACCACGGCTTCGAGAGACGCGATCTGCTGGTAGTGCTGGAGCTTCTTTCGGCCCGTGATGGTCAGCGCGTCACACCTTTCAGCGAAGCAGTGAAAGGCCGTGACGGCGCCCCGGCCCGATCATCAATCAACGCTGCCCCGATCCGGCGCACAACCCCAACGTGAGCTCCGCCGCGGCCTCGCGCGCAAGCGTGGCCGTAGCCCGCAGCGCTTCGCACTGCGGTCGAAGCCTGAGCTCGGCCGCTCCGCGCTCGAGAGTTTCGGCCGTGTCGAGCAGCACGTCGACGAGCATCAATAGGCCGTTGACCTGTGCTCTGGATAGAGCCGGCAAGGTTGGCCCGTGCGCTGACGACGCCGACGTCATCGCTGTTCCTGGTGCCGTAGGAACAGTCGCTGAAGCGCGATGACGTCGTGGGCGGCAAACTTCCGGGCCCTGGCGAACGCCGCCTCCGCATCGTCGAATACTTCCGGCAATCGTGCAGGCGGTGTCACCGCCGGCGGGCCGAAGAACAAGGCCCGCAACAGCGGCCGGTGATCCTGTACGCACTCGAGCGCCACGATCAGCGCCTCGCAGTGCGACAAGAGGGCCGGCTGTGCACCGACCAGGGCGTTGCGCGTCCGAAACGACGGAACCTCGGCGCTCCGGGTGACGACCCAAACGGCAACGAGCGGCGCCCCGGCCTCTGCCCGGGCGCGGCCGAGGCTTGCCAGCAATGCATGGATATCGGCGAGCTCCAGGACTCGCTCCCAGCGGACGAGGCAGGCGCGACCCGAACTCAGAAACGTCTGCGGCACCCCGGCATTGTCGCCCGAAGGCTCCATCAAGTCAATGAAAAACTTGTCATCTTTTGACGTTAAGTGACGCCTGCTCCCGCGGCCCGATGTCCAAGCCCCCCACTCCCTGGTTCCAAAGCCCGCACCTGTTCACTCTCAGGCACGTGCGCTATTCTGCCGGGCACGCCAATGGCCGAACGCCTCAAACCATCACCAAACGAGCACATGCTCGCCCTGGGCGGGCGGATCCGCAGCGGCCTTGCCAAGAAAGGCTGGACCCAGACCCAGCTCGAGCTCACCGCGGGCTTCGCCCAGGGCTCTTTGAGCCGCATCATGGCGGGGCGGCAGCAAAAGGTGCTGCCGAAGACTTTGCATCGCATTGCGCGCGCTCTCGACATGCGCCCCGAAGATCTCGCCGAGGGTGTCGCCCTGGCCGATGACGGCAGGGTGCTGCCCTCCGATGTCGGGCCCATGCTCTCGGAGCTGCCCGGCTATGCCGACGCGGAGCTCTTGGTGGGTCGTCTCGTGCCGCACGTTCCCGTAGAAGTATTCCACGAGGCGCGCAAGACTCGCCTGGCTTCGCCCCCGGACGTGGTCAGTGTGGATTTCCTCAAAGCGCACGTAGACTTCTTGGCCGAGCACGTGTTCCACGTGCGGGAAGCCAGCGGAACGCGCGTCAAGCGCTCGGAGCGCCGCACCTCGAGCGGCACCGGACGCAGGAGGAGCGGGGGTTAGCACATGGCGGGGACCCAGCGAATGCTGGAGCGGCAGGGCAGAACCAAGGGCGAGGCCGTCCAGGGCGACGGGCGGAGACACGCTACGGCGCCGATCATCGAAACTCGAACTCCTGCCGCCGAGCAGGGAACGCACCGCGATACGTGGCTGTTCGAGACGACTCCGTACCGACTCGTTCGCTTCCTCGGCATGGGGGGCACCGCGTGCCTTTACGAGCTCCAGCATCGCCGGCTCGGAAAGCGCTTCGCCGGCAAAGTACTGCGCGAGATCCTGGCCGACGACGCCCAGGCACGAGAACGCATGGCACGCGAAGGCAACGGCCTCGCCAAGGTGCACCACCCGCACCTGGTCGAGGTGACCGACTTCACGTTCGTTGCGGATGGACGGCCGCTCCTCGTGATGGAGCTCCTGGCCGGCACCGACCTCAGGAGTGAGCTCGCCCGCGCGGGGCGTCTGAAGCTTGCCGAAGCTGTACGCTGGGTGAGGCAGGCAGCCCAGGCCGTGGGCACGGCCCACGCCCATGGCATCGTGCACCGCGATCTGAAACCCGAGAATCTGTACCTACACGAGCTCGCAACGGGAGAGCGCGTGCTCAAGGTGCTCGACCTCGGTCTCGCCAAGATGCTCGACACCCCCACGGCACCCGCGCCCGAGCGCCGCTACCCGACCGAACGAGACGCCTTCGTCGGCACACCCGAGTACATGGCGCCCGAGCAGTTGCTCGGCCAAGACGTCGATGGGCGAGCGGACGTCTATGGGCTCGGCGTCGTGCTCTATGAGCTGGTCGCCGGGCGCCGTCCTTTCGAAGACTCCCCCGACCCGGGGCAAGCGTGTCTGCATGAAGCCCCACAGCCGGTTTCCAGATGGCGCCGCGGCGTACCGCGCTTGCTCGATCGCGTCGTCGCCAAGGCCTTGGCCCGCGACCCGCGCCAGCGTTTCCAGAACACGGACGAGCTCGCGCGGTGGCTGAAGCGCGCCGACGCCGAGCTCTCCCGGCAGAGACAGCGTCGCTTCATCGCCGCGGCTACCGCCACGATCACGGGCGTTCTGACGTTCGGACTCCTGGAGCTCTTGTGGGGGATGCAATGAAGCTCGCACCCCGGCGACAGCATCTCGATACGCCAGGAAGCGCCGTGCTCCCGCGAGACACCGACCGCGACCTTTCTCCTTCGTTCGAAGTCGACACCGGCGTCGAACCGGCGCCGCCGGCTCCCGGCGTCGCGCCGACGCCGCCCGGGCAGCTTCTCCGACCGGGCGAGATCTTCGCGAACCGCTATCGCATCGTCGGCGTGCTCGACAAAGGCAGCATGGCCCGCGTGTACCTTGCTCGGCAGCTGCCCGCGGATCGCGACGTGGCGCTCAAAGTCTTGCTCGCCCGCTACTCGGCGCGCTCCGACTTGCGCGACGCCATGCAGGCTCAGGGCAAGGCTCTCAGCCGCATCCAACATCCCAACGTCGTCACCGTCTATGAAATCGGAGTCGAGCCCGAGCGCGTCTGGATTGCCACGGAGTACCTTCGCGGCCAAACGCTGCGCGAGCGCCTGAAGCGCCACGGCAAGCTCCCGCTGGAAGAGGCCGTGCTCGTCGTGACGCAGGCGGCAGCCGGCGTTGCCGCGTCCCACGCCAAGGACATCCTGCACGGCGACCTGAAGCCGGAGAACGTGGTCATTACCGAGGACGGCCTGGTCAAGGTCGTGGACTTTTTGACCGCGGAGTTCCTGAGCAAAGTGCAGGACGACACCGTCCACCGACAGTTCACGGTGGCCACGGCCGAATACATGGCTCCGGAACGTTCCGATCGGCGCGCTCGGCCCGACCCTCGTTCGGACATCTATTCGCTCGCGCTCGTCTTCATCGAGCTCGTGAGCGGAGAAAACCCGATGGTCGGCCAGGCCCGCCACGTGCCGCCCGAGCTTTTGGCGTGGCGCCAGCACCATCACCAGCCGGCGATGCCCGTAGAGGTGCCTCGCTTGCTCGGCCAAGTGCTCGACCGTGCGCTGGCGAAGGATCCGCGAAAGCGTCAAGCAACGATGCGCGACTTCGCGCGCGAGCTCGAAGCCGCCTACCAGCGGACGCTCGTGCTCGAGCGCGACGGCCCCCTCGTCGAACCGAGCGAGCGCCGCGCCGCGCTCCAGGCCGCGGCGCGCGGCGCCGCCCTCGGCGTCATCGGCGGCATGCTCGCCTTCGCGGCGAGCAAGGCCTTCTTCCCGGAGCGTCCGAATCCGACGCGCGCCGCCCAGGTCGTCGTCAAGGCATCCGTTCACGATTCGACGAAAACCCCCGCGCCGCGCGCGACGGGCTCTCCCGCAGCCCCGCGGCCGCCCGAGCCGTCCGCACGGCCGCCCTTCTGAAGCGTTCCCATGAGCACGCCCCAACACCAACAGTCCGCCGTCGTGAAAAGAGCGCCCGCGAAGGACGCCGACATTGCTCCGACGGCGCAGCCCAACACCCAGCGCATCGAAGAGCCGGTACGGCGCAGTTCGACGCTCCGCCAGACCACACGTCTCATCGCCTCCGTATTCACCGGACGTTTTCATCTGCGCCGGGTCCCGCTGCTCTCGCTCTTTCCCCGAGCGCCCGTGCCGCGCCGGCGCGGGCCAATCACGGCGGCGCTCGTCGTGCTCTTTACCGCGGGTATCGTCGCGTGGTTCGCTCTGCGCGACCGCACAGTGGACATTGCACAATCCGAACCCATCTCGGTCGCGACGGAACCGACGCGCACCGAAGAGACACCGGAACAACCGTCGCAGCCTGCAAAGAACGACCGGGACGTCGCGAAGCCGGCGCAGCCCAAAGCGCCCGCACCAAGCGCCGCCGCACCCGACCGGACAAACCCGCGCTCGACCAAGACCGACACCCCGCGCACGCCGATCCCTTCAGAAAAGGTCGGCGCGTCCAAGGCGTCGCCCGCACATCCAGCCGCGCCGCCGGCCGAACCTTCCACCCAATCGATCGGCACACGAGTAGAGTCCCGCGAGCCAAAGCATGAATCAACCGTCCCGAGCCCGCCCGCCAACTCCGCGACGAGCACCAAGCGCTGGGGCCTTTGACACCGCCGGCCGCCGCATGCGCGCGAACGCCGCGGCGTTGATCGCCCTCACTGCCGTCTCGCTCACCACCGACCTCGCGAGCGCGCAGAACACCTCGGCCAGCCAGAGCAACACACCCGCCCATTCGGCCGAACAAGAACTACTTCGAAAACTCTACCAAGACGCCAAATCCGCCGGCGATCGCGACGACTGGCAAACCGCGTACAACCTGATGCTCGAAGCCTGGCAGCGCCGCCAAGCCTCCGACATCGCCGTAAACCTCGCCTACATCGAAATCGAACTCGGAAAATTTCGCGACGCCGCCGAACACCTCGCC
>DASWGX010000350.1:0-5740 GCA_036393455.1 Polyangiaceae bacterium | reverse complement strand
AGCTACAAGGAGCTCGTTCGCCGCATCCGCGACATTGAAGAACGCCTCTCGCACTGTGGGAAAGCCGACGGCGACGAACGCGATCGGCTACTCGCGAGCCACGCCGCGGTGCTCGCCGAGCTTCGGGCGGCGAAACGAACGATGCAGGAGTCTCGGTCATGACCGCGCGCCACCCATCGCCCACCAGGCCAGTCCGGCTACACCGCGAGCTCCGCGAGATGCTCCGGCGCGTGGACGTCACGTCCCGGTTCGTCACGGCGTTCGACCGGGGCGGGGACGGCGCGCGGTTTCTCACCATCGCGGCGACGGTCGCCCAACACAAGCCGGGGGTCGCGCCATGACCGCCCCGGAGCTCTCACAAGCCGACTACGAAGCCCTTGAGCTCGACGCCATCGAGGCCCGCCAGAGTTTCCTTGAAGCCCTGGCGGGCTCGCCGGTCGTCGCGCGCGCGTACATGGAATGGCAGTCGGCGGAACGGCACGCATTCGAGGGGCGGAGAGCACGACGCGAAAGCGAGGTCAGGGAATCATGAACAAGGGAAGCTTCTACACGACCGCCGAGGGCTACAGCGTCCGCGTGTTCGTTGCGCCGAAGCAGCGCGCCGCGTTCGCCATGTCGTCTTGCCGTAGCGACCGCGAAGCCGCCGAACGGTCCGCGGTCGTCGGCGAAATCGCACACCGGTTCCGCAGGGCAAGCATGGGCGCGACGTCGGATGCGATTCGCATCATGGAAGGTGCCGCCGCGTGCGCACCCGCGTTGCTGCAAAGCTGGATCACCGTCGCCGAGAAGCTGGTCGGCGGACGCCTGCGGGACAAGAACGCATCGACCGTGCCGACCTTCAAGGCTCTGGCCGACGACTGGACGACCGGAAAGCTGGCCGAGCGGCACCCCGACCACGTCAAGGCGAAGGACTCGGAGCTCGACGCCTCGCGGCTCAAGATGCTTTGCGCGATCGACGTCGGCGGAACGACGCTCGGAGCAATCCCGCTCGACGCCTTCCGTCTCGACCATGCGGAAACGGCGATGCGCAACTTGCCCGAACGAGCGAGGCGGCCGGGCACGCGCCGGCACTACGCGCAGCTGATAAACCGAGTGCTCGCGCTCGCCGTGTATCCGTGCCGCATCATCGGGACGAGCCCGTTGCCCAAGGGGTTCATGCCCAAGGTCGGCAAGTCGCCCGCGTTCCCGTTTCTCTACCCCGACGAGGAAGCGGCGCTCATGGCTTGCGAGCAAGTGCCGCTCGGCTTCCGGATGCTCTGGGGCTTCCTGGCACGCGAGGGTTGCCGGGTGTCGGAAGCACTCGGGCTCACGTTCCGCGACGTCGACCTCGAACGCGGAGCCGTCGGCCTCGACAAGAACAAGACGGACGACCCCCGGACCTGGGCGCTCGGCCCCGACGTCGCCGAAGCGCTCCGGCGCTGGCGCGAGGCTCGGTCGGCGGAGCCCGCCGAGCTCTTGTTCCCCGAGGCGTCCGCCGAGAACGGCGACAAGCTCGCCGAGGTTCTCCGGGCGCACCTGGTCACGGCCAAGGTCGAGCGCGCCGAGCTCCATCACGCCGGCACGAACCGCCGGCCGATGCGCGTCCACGACCTCCGGGGCACGTTCGTCACCCTGAGCCTTGCGAACGGCAGAACCGAGACGTGGGTAGCGGACCGGACCGGCCACAAGTCCAGTCAGATGATCAATCGGTACCGCCGGCAGTCCCGGACGGCCTCCGAGCTGGGGCTCGGGTGGCTGGTTCCGATGGGCGATGCCCTCGAAAACGATCCATCAACGATCCATCAAACCGGGAGCGAGGCCATGGTCATGAAATCCTCTTCGAACGAAACCAGCAGGATTCCTGCCGTGGCCCCTCCCGGGATCGAACCGGGACGCCCTTTCGGGCAGAGGATTTTAAGTCCTCCGCGTCTGCCGTTCCGCCAAGGGGCCGTAGCTGGGGTTACCGGATTCTAGCTCATCGTTGCCACATCTTGCGCTGACCGTCCGCGCGAGCGCGAGGCCTCGGAGCTCATGGCTCGGGCTCGGTGAGCCGCGGCTTCCGCTTGCCCTTGCGGTATAGGTCGGCGACGGTCGCCCGCAGCGCGTCGCGAAAGGTCTTTGGCTCGGCATCGGGCCGCGCGTCGCCGAGCTTGTCCGCCATGGCGGCGTCACGCCGGCCCATCGGGCGCGGCGGCCCGACCGTGCTGTCTGCCCCCGTTTGGTGTTCGAGCTCGGCGTTGAGCTCGGCACCGACGAGAATCGCGACGGCAGAAAGGAACATCCACAACGATAGGACGACCGCGCCGCCGAGGGCACCATAGGTCTTGTTGAAACGACCGAAGTTTTCCGCATACACGCTGAAGCTGAAGGAGGCGGCCGTCCAGATCATCGTGGCGAGGATGGCTCCCGGCATCACCCACTGCCAGCGCGCCGGAGTCCTGTTCGGCCCGTAGCGATAGAGGAGCGCGAGGCCGGCCATGGTCGCGAAGGCCAAGGCCGGCCAACGCAAGAGCTGGATCAGCCCGCGGGCGCTCGAGGCCAAGCCGAGCTGGGCGAGGACCGGCGGCAACAGCGTGATGAGCGCGACGGCGATGACGACGAAGAGCGAAAGCCCGAGCGTGAAGAAGAGGGCGACCAGGCGCTGGCGCAGCCACCCCCTGGTTTCCTGCTCGTCGTAGGCGGCGTTGATCCCGCGCATCATGGCCGCGACGCCGCTCGAAGCGCTGAATACGGCGAACGCAAGGCTGAAGCTGAAGCCCAGCGTGAGCCCCGGGCCGGAGCCTCGCGCGATGGACGTCAGCTGCGTCAAGACGACCGACCTCGCCGTCGCGGGCAGCGCGATGGTGAGGCTGTTCACCTGCTGGACGACGTCGATGGGATCGGCGAGCAAGCCGTACATCGAGACGGTGGCGATCAGCGCCGGGTAGAGGGCGAGCAAGCCGTAGAACGCGACGCTCGCCGCCGTGTCGAGAATATTGTCGCGGCTGATCTCGTTCCAGACTCGCCAGAGGACGTCCTGCCAACCGACCCACGGGATCTGCCAGGGGTGTTCCGCGTGGCGCCCGCGTTGCTTTTCGGCGTCGAACGTCATCCTTCTTTGGTCCTCGAACCTGTGCGCGCGGTCAGCCGCCGGCAACGGATTCATGCCACCGATTCAGGCAAAAAGCGTTCCGCGCCCTCCGGCCGCGCTCGGGAGGCTTGGCAAGGGGCGCAAGTCTGTCACGGTTTGCCCCATGGAAGAACGGGCCATGGGTCGCGTGCTGGTCGTCGCGGGCTCGGACAGCGGCGGCGGCGCCGGCATTCAGGCCGACGTCAAGACGATAACGGTTCTCGGCGGTTACGCCGCCACGGCGGTCACGGCCCTCACGGCGCAAAACACGCTGGGGGTCTCCGGCGTCGTCAAGGTGCCGCCGGACTTCGTGATGCAGCAAATGGAGGTCGTGCTCAGGGACATCGGCGCGGACGCCGTGAAAACCGGAATGCTGGTCGACGCCGAAACCATTCGTGCAGTGGCGCGCGCGTACGAGCGCTGGGCGCGAGGCGCCGCGCTCATCGTCGACCCCGTGATGGTCGCGAAGGGCGGGCAGCTGCTGCTCGACCCGTCCGCCCAAGGAACTTTGCTGGATAGACTGCTGCCGCTTGCGTCGCTCGTTACACCGAACGTCAGTGAGGCCCGTGCCCTGACGGGACTGTCGATCGAATCACCGAGCGATCTGGAACGCGCCGCCGACCGGCTGCTCTCGATGGGTCTCGAAGCCGTGCTCGTGAAGGGCGGCCACCTCGCCTCGGAGATAGTCGTCGATCTCTTGCGCACGGCCGACGGCGACGAGGTGCGGCTCGAAGCGCCACGCATCGACACGCGACACACGCATGGAACCGGATGCACGCTGGCGTCCGCGATCGCCACCGGCGTCGCCGAAGGGTTGCGGCTCTCGGACGCCGTTCGTCGCGCCCATGCGTACGTCCAGCGCGCGATCGCGACGGCGCCGGGGTTCGGAAAGGGGCACGGCCCGTTGAACCATGCGGTGCACCTGGAAGAAACGAGCGAAGCCCGGGGCCGATCGCTACACTGATGCGTTTCCTGGCGCGGGCGCATTTCTCCGGTCAATCTTGGCGGACGTGAGTCGCTGGAAGTCGAGAGAGTCGAGGCGGGGCGCGTGGGTCGCGGTGTGCAGCGTGACTTTCGCGAGCTTCTCCGCGGCGCACGTCACCGGCTGCCTGACCGACCACGACGCGCTCGCGAAGCGGCCGTCGGGCGCCGGGGGCGCCGCGGGCAGCGCTGCCACCGACGCCGGCGGCCCCTTCGGCGGAACGAGCAGCAGCGGCGGCACTCCGAGCTCCTTGTTCCCACCGGACGGCGAGGACGAGCTCGTGCTCATGCACGGCGCTGCCGACGCCGAAGAAATTCTGATCTGCTTTCGCCGCGTCGAAGGTAGCGACGTCTCGGCGCCGGCGGGCGAACCTGCGCCGGGCGGCGGCCTGTCCTACGGCTCCGCCTTGCGTCCCGACCTCGGCGATTTCGATCTCGACGAAGACGATGTTCAGCCGCTCGTCTTCGCCGGTGAGCTCGAACGCCTGAACGGCCTCGATTGCGAAGAAGCGCTGGAGCTCGCCGAGCGGCTCGATCCGCCGTTCATGCCGGCGGAGGGCACCGGCGGCTCGAGCGGCGAAGCGGGAGGAGCTTCCGGAGCGGCGGGTGAAAGCGCGGCGGGCGGCGCGGGCGGACAGAGCGGCGGCACCGCCGCCGGCGGCGAAGGCGGCGGCCCTGCGACTGCGCTTCAACGAAGCGCCGGACCGCGTCCGCTGCGTCTGCGGGCGCTGCCGGCGTTCCCGAAGGGTTCGCTCACGCGCGGGCGCAACGTGCTCGCGGTCGTCACCGGCTGCCTCGGCGGCCCCGGGTACGCGGCGGATCGAGAGCAAGAGATCTGCGGAGCCTCGTACTCGCCGTCTCGACCGACCGTGTCGCTCGCCGTGGTCTCTCCGTGGCGGTCCTCGCGTTTCGATTACGTCGGCTTGATGGTGTTCAACGCGTCCCGCGCCGCCGGCGCGGTTCGCTTCGAGTCCGCGCCGCCGCCGGAAATCGCCAATCCACCCCGGCAGATCGCGGGCGGCGTCGCCTACGGCGCGCTCGTCCCGAGAACCATCACCTTCGACTATTCCGCCGCCGATCTCGGCTTCAGCGCGGGTACCTACAGCGTCCGAGTCGTGGCCGGTTCGGGCTCCGCGCTCGAGCTTCGCTGGTCGGCGATACAGGCGAAGAGCAAGCTCGATGCCGTCCGTGACGGCAATTCCTACGTCGCCGTGCTGCTCGGCCCGCATCCGGACCTCTCGGCGGACGCGTGGTGGAACGCGCCCGCCGTGCGCCTCGTCAAGGTCGCCGGCGACGCCGACTGAACCGACGACGCAACACCCAAAGCCCGGCGGGCTCAGTGGTAGAGCTGAAGCTCGGCGAGCTTCGCGCGTGCTTCGTTCAGGAGTGGGCTCGAAGGAAACCGACGCACGAACGAGCGCAACGTGTTCTTGGCGTCGTTGTACGCCTGGATGTCGTCCTGGCACTGCGCGAGGAGCAGTGTGGCTTCGTCCAAGACTTCCTTGTCCGCGCTCGCCTCGGACAGCTGCATCAACAGCGGGATCGCTTCGCGCTGCTTGCCGAGCGTGCGCTGCGCGCGCGCCAAGAGAAAGGTCGCTTGCGAGCTGTGCGCCGCGTCGGACTTGTCAGCGAGCGACTCGAGCAGCGCCTGCTCGGCTTCGTGCCAGCGGC
>DASWGX010000349.1:0-7758 GCA_036393455.1 Polyangiaceae bacterium | reverse complement strand
AAGACCGCAGCGTACCACGGCAAGCCGAGGTCGAGCGACGCGAAGCACGCGTGCATCGAGACGGCGACCAGGCCCCACTGGACCCAGGTGAAGACGACCGCGACCGTGAAGCGACGAAGATCGGCGACGAACGCGGCGGCGTGGAGCGCCTGCTTCAGCGCGGCGAAAAATGCGCGCGACGAGCGCCGCTTGCTCCGCGCAAGCCGGCGTTCGAGCCGGGGGAGCGCGCGGTCTTCGTAGCGGCCGGCGACGAACAGCGCCATCACCGCGACAGCCGCGCCGCCGAACGAGACGAAAAGCGAGGCGCGGAGCTCTACGGGAAGCTCGACCCACCCGAAGACCAGCAGCCCGTAGGAAAGCAGCCCCACGACGTCGAAGAGGCGATCGACCACGACGCTCGTCACCGCGCTCCCGCCGTCGCCGCCGAGCGCGCGCCGGGTCAGGACCGCGCGCAGCACGTCTCCGGCTCTGAGCGGCAGCACGGAGTTCGCGAAGTAGCTCATCATCAACACGCGAAACGAAACCCCGAACGGCAAGGCGCGCGAAAGGATGCGCCGAAAGCGGGCGGCCTGGACCGCGTACGAGCCGAGCAGCGCGGCGGCGCCGAGACAGAGCGGCAGCACGCGGGCGCGGGCGAGCGAGGCGGAAAGCGCCGAGACGTCGAGCTCTCGCGCGAGAACGGCGATGAACGCGAGCGAGACCCCAATGCCGACGAGCCGGTTGATCCTCGCGCGCCGCGTGTCTCGCGCCGGCGCCGGGGCAGCCGCGCCGGAATCAGACATCGTTCCGCGCGGCCGGCCTTCTGAACAAGTACTCGTTGCACCTCAGACTGTTGGTCGAAGTCAAGTTCTCGAGCGAGAAACCGAGCTCGTGTCTCACACGACCGAACACTTCCGCGACGGACGCGTACTCGTACGGATAGCCTCCCAGCCAATCGCGAATGTCCACCATCCAGGACATGCCTCTCAGCGTCTTGTGACGGCGCATCTGTTGCACCGGGTTCTTGAACGTCACGAGGTAGCTCGCGACGAGGCCCGCCGCCACGACGCCGTCGACGCAGCGCTGGGCCCAGCGCGGTAGACCGACGTACGCCTTTTTCTCTAGTTCCCAGAACGGCGAAGGGCCGAAGCGACCGTCGGAGTAGAGCCCGATGCCGTCGGCTTTGTTGTAGATGGCGATGTACAATAGCCCGCCTGGCTTGACGCAGGCGGCCGCGTTTCTGACGGCCTGCCAGAGATCGCCCGTATGATGCAGAACGCCCCACGAATACACGACGTCGAATTGACCGAAGCCTTCGACGAAGTCCCGATCGAGAACGGAGGCGGCCGTCACCGTCCACGACTCGGGGTCTCCCTCACGACGGCGGAGCTCGCGACAGCAATCGACGGAGCCTCGATCGACGTCGACGCTGACGACGCGCGCCGCGCCCAGCCGCTCTGCCGCGAGCGAAAATAGCCCGCTGCCGCAGCCGATATCGAGGAAACTCAGGCCTGCCAGCGACTCGAGCCGCAAAAACTCCTTGAGCGAGGCCGCGGCGTGGTCGACGCGTTCGGCGTCGAGGTACTCGTCGACGAACGAGCGCCAGTTGGTGCCGAAGTCGTACGCCTGGGGTGCCGCTTTCTGCATGCTCGCTCGAGCTTCAGAATTTTCTCCAGGGAGGTTCCCAGCCCGGTCGGGTCAAGGTGTGAACCTGGAAGAAGTAGCGTGCCGCCGTGACGGCGCTCACCACGCTCTCGTTGCGTTCGTCCACGAGGTTTCTGCTTTCCTTCGGGTCGCGCGCGAGGTCGTAAACTTCCGTGGTCTTGCGGCGAAGGTCGAAAATCACTTTCTTGTGCTCCGGAGCGTAGAAGGCTTGGATACGGCGGCCCGCGTCCGCGGCGATGGGCCGCGTCAGCTCCTCGTCGTGGCCCGCCGCGAGCGGCAACAGGCTCTCGCCCATGAAGTGGGCGGGCGTCGGCTCGTCGAACATATCGAGCAGGGTGGGACCGAGATCCAGCAAGGTTACCGGCACATCCACGTCGCGCGCGCCCGCACCCGGAATCTGTAGCATGAGCGGGATGTGCAACAGCTCTTCGTACACGCTGCGGGCGTGGTAGCGCATACCGTGCTCGCCGAACGCCTCGCCGTGATCCGCGGACACGATCAGGACGACGCGCCTCGACAGGCCCTTGGCGTCGAGGAAGCGCCGCAACCGGCCGAGCTCGCGATCGACCGTGGCGACTTCGGCGATGTAGCGTTCGCGCGGCGAACCCTCGCGCCCGCCGCGCGTGTAGGGAGCGTGCGTATCGATGAAATGCGCGTAGACGAACAGCGGCCCCTGGTTTTTCCGCTCCAGGCGCTCGATCAAGCGGGCCATCAGGTCGCGAGCGTACCCGTAGTCGCGCCGCGTCTTGATTTCCTCCTTGAAGCCGCGCCCGACGCCGCTCTCGCTCGCGAGGCCGTACAACGACAAGACCTGGACGCTCGGTATCGGTTGAATGAGCTCCGCGACGGTCGGCGATTCGTCCTCGATCGGCAGCACCTTGCCGTGCTTCGACTTGGTCCAATAGAGCGCGGAATAGTACTTGCCCGTGAACATGGAGGCCACGGTCGTCAGCGTGGAGGGCGTCGGCGAGCGCGCGTTTCGGAAGTACACGGAAGTTTTTCTCAAACGCGCAAGCTCCGGCAGCTTCTCCCGATACTCTCCGCCGGTCACGATGTCGGCGCGCAGCGCGTCGATCGTCAACAGGATCACGATCGGGTCGTCCGGCAGCGCCAGCGCGCCCGTCGGTGCGCGCGGCGGAAGTCGCTCGCGCTCGGCGAACCACGGCGACTTCACGACCCATTCCGGGAGCGGCCCCAGCACCGGATCGTCCTTCCACTCGTTCGGCAAGAACGGCACGACGACGGAGCTCGGGAGCGAATAGAGCTGACGCAGCGTCGTGAGCGAGGGCGCGCGCAGCACCGCCACCAGACCCGCGCCGGCAATCAACGGAAGAGCGACGTAGGCGGCGCGGCGCGCCTGGCGCGAAAACGGCAGATCGGCGAGAACCAGCGTGAGCGCCGTCGCGCTGGCGCCGGCAGCGAGCAGGTGCAGCGCGGGGTAGTCCTGCTCGAGCAAGAGTGAGTTCGAAACAACGAGCGCCAGCGCCCCCGCCGCGATCAGGGCCTTCAGCACGCGCGCCTTGGCGAGCCGCAGCAGCTCGACTGCTCCCGCGAAAGCCGCGCCCGCCACGACGGACGCCGTGATGAGCGCGAAACCGGGGTCGAGACCAACGCGCGCCACGTAGTTGTCGAGGTCGTCGGCGCCGAGCATGAGGACGACCAGAAACCATGCAGTCAGAATCGAGAGCGGTCGCAGAACCGGCTTGAGACGGGCAATCGGAGCCAAGTCGAGCAGTTTGGCGCCCGCGAGCGTCGCGCCCGCGTAGAGCACGCCGAGCGCGCAGAAGTAGCCGGCGTCGTAGGCGCGGTAGGCGAACCGAGCGCCTAGGCCGGCCTCGCGAGGAACGAACCAGCTGATCAGGAGCTGATTCTCCAAGAGCAGGATCAGCGCCGCTCCGAGCGCGGCGAAGAACACTCCGAGGGGAGCCTCCGTGCCGGTCGCTGCCGCCGAGCTCGACGATTCCGGAGCAGCGTCGGCTTGCTCCGCGTGGTCGCCGACGATCCCGTGTTGGCTGAGTTCGGACACCGGCCTCCGGCGCGGAGTCTGCCGGAAGCGTCGGCACTGTGCCAATCCCATGAAAAGCGCGACCTCCATCCCCGGCCGATAGGCCTGGCCGGCGCCTCGGTGCCGGGCTGCGCGCCCGCTGAAGCTCGGCTAGCCTTCTCATCCGCGCGCCGGCGCATCCGCTTTCGGACATCGCCTTGAGCCTCCTTTCGAAGATCGAATCCAAGTCGGCCCGCGTCGTCGTCGTCGGGGTAGGTTACGTTGGGCTCCCCTTGGTCGCCGAGTTCGCGCGCGCCGGCTTTCGCACGACCGGCCTCGATCAAGACGCAGAAAAGGTGCGCCTGCTGAACGCCGGGCATTCCTACATCGCCGACGTCCCGGCTCACGATCTCGCGCCCTACGTGGAGCGCGGCGCCCTGGACGCCACGCTGGACCCCGCAGTGCTCGGCAAAGCCGACGCGGTGGTCGTCTGCGTCCCGACGCCGCTCAACAAGACCAAGGAACCGGACATCCGTTACATCGCCGAAGCCACCGAGCAAATCGCGCGCCATCAACACGAAGGCATGCTCATAGTCCTGGAGTCGACGACCTACCCGGGCACGACGCGTGAGGTGCTCGTCCCCAAGTTGACCGAAAATGGCTTCGTCCTGGGGCAGGACGTCTTCGTCGCGTTTTCTCCCGAGCGCGTCGACCCCGGCAACGCCGTCTACAAGACCAAGAATACGCCGAAGGTACTGGGCGGAGCCACGGCGCGCTGTCTGGAAGTCGCGCAGGCGCTGTACTCCCAGATCCTCGATACGCTGGTTCCGGTTTCCTCCACCGACGCCGCGGAGATGGTGAAATTGCTCGAGAATACCTTCCGCGCCGTCAACATCGGCCTGGTCAACGAAGTGGCGATGATGAGCCGCCGGCTCGGCATCGATGCGTTCGAGGTGATTCGCGCCGCGGCGACCAAACCGTTCGGCTTCATGCCGTTCTACCCGGGGCCGGGCCTAGGGGGTCATTGCATCCCGATCGACCCGCTCTACCTGTCGTGGAAGCTCCGCGCACTCAAGTATCAGGCCCGTTTCATCGAGCTCGCCGACACCATCAACAGCTCGATGCCGAGCTACGTCGTGGGACGCATCGGCGAAGCGTTGAACAGCAAGAGCCGCGCGGTGCGCGGCGCCAAGATTCTGCTTTACGGCATCGCGTACAAGAAAGACGTCTCCGACGTGCGCGAATCCCCGGCGCTCACCATTTTGAAGGAACTCGAGGAGCGCGGCGCCCGCGTCGACTACATGGACCCCCACGTCGCCAAGCTGAACGAAGAAGGCTTCGTGCTCGAAAGCGTGGACCCGGATGCTAGCTTCGCCGACTACGACTTGGTCGTGGTCATCACCGATCATACCGCGCTCGACAAGCAGCGCCTGATGCGACAAAGCCCGTTGATCGTCGACACGCGCGACGCGCTCCGCGGCGTGAGCGGCGATCGCACGAAAGTGTTCGGGCTCTGACCGCGTTCAGCGCCCCCTGCCGCGCGGCGATTTCCAACGCCGTTTCACGTGCACTTTGAGCACGTCGCGGAAGAGTCCGATGTGCGCGCAGTGGTCCATCTTGTCGTTGCCGCGGTAGCCGCGAACGTGGAAGCCGCCGCGGGAGTAGCGTGAGATGAGCTCGAGGCCCATCGGGTCGCCGGCGCGCGGTCGGGTGGGAACGGCGCGGCCGCCGAGCTGCCAAATCAAGTAGTTGGCCGTCTCGGTGGTGGAGGCGTAGCCGGGCGGGATGATCGACGAGTGGCTCACGAACATGAAGGCCTGGCCGCGCGCCGCGCGCTTCGCGTACGCGACGATCGAACCGAGCGGCTGTCCGTTGAGCTGGTGCTCCCCGACGTAGCCGGTGTGCAGGCCGTCGAGCAGAACGACGCTGTCGACGTGCTCGCGGCCGTACGCGGTTCCGAGGATTTCCTGCACGGCCCCGTAACCGGCGCTCCAGGCGGACAGTCCGACGTGACGCGCGCGCGCTTTTCCACGGCCGTGCCGCTTGGCCATCGCGCGTTCGACGCTTTCGACCAGCCGGCGAAAAGCGTCGGGCGCGTTGAACGCCGACGAGTAGGGTCCCGAACCGATTCCGAGGTCGATGCCGACCAGGACGGCGCCGTCCATCACGCGCACCCATTCTTTGCGCACGGGTTCGTGGCCGTGAAAATGAAACATGACGTCGAAACGTCCGTCCCGGCTGATCCCGCCACGCTCGGGCGCAAGCATTTGCCCGAGCGAGGGGGAGCGGTCCCAGCGCCCGTACATGCCGAAGCCCGGGTCCGGGGTGTTGCACGGGTTGACCCCGCGCTCGGCCGCGGTCTTCTGGGTCTGCGTGCTCGGCGGGGGCTTGTCGCTCGCCCAGGCGCTCTTGCCGCGCTCGGGCGAACGCTCCGCATCCGCCGGCGGCTTGCTGTCGGACGCTGCCGTCCCGTCCGGAATCACGAGCTTCTGGCCGGGATGGATCTTGGTCTTCTCCTCAAGCCCATTGCGCTCGGCGATGGCCTGCACGCTGACGCCGTAGCGCCGCGCGATGGTCCAGAGGGTGTGCCCCTTCTGCACCTCGTGGATCTTCTCGGCGCTGGCATCCGGACTCACGAGCAGGAGCGCGGAAAGCAGTAGGAAGGCGCGCCTCAGGCCGGACATGCGGCCACTTAGCCATACCAGCCCGCCCGATTTCAACATCCCGACGGAATCGAATGCATCGCCGCCCCTTTCGAAGCCTGAACGAATGAGCTCCGGCGCCGGGACGCTCAGCCGCCGAGGCCCGGCGGCAGCCGTGCGGCCCGGAGGCGCAACGGCTTCATGAAGCGCGCCTCGAAGCCTCGCCCGGCGGGCTCCTGCTGCGTGCTGCAGTGCAGCGTCCCTTGGCCGAGCACGAGGTCGCGTGAGTAGACCCCAATCACTCGACGCTCCGGAAATAGCTGCTGAAGGACGGCGAGGGCGGCGCTGTCCGCCGCATCGTTGAATACGGGCACGATCACTCGGCGATTGGCCAGGTAGAAATTCGCGTAGCTCGCCGGCAGCCGCTCGCCGGCGTACGTCACTGGAGCGGGCATCGGCAAATCGACGATGTCGAGCCGGCGCCCGCGCGCGTCTCGAGCACCTTGGAGGGACGCGCGGGCCGTACGCAGACGCTCGAAATTGGGATCGGCGCGGCGCGTCTCTCGGCACAAGACGACTCGGCCCGGAGCCACGAAGCGAACGAAATCGTCGACGTGGCCGGCCGTATCGTCGCCGGCGATGCCGCCCCGGACCCAGAGCGCTTTTTCGACGCCTAGCGCTTTTCCCAGAGCAGCCTCGAGCGCTGGCTTGGTCGCCCCGGGGTTCCGCCCGCGGGGGCCGTCGAGAAGACAGCGCTCTTCGGCCAAGAGCGTGCCTTCGCCGTCCACGTCGATCGCCCCGCCTTCGAGCACGAGCGGAAGCTCGTCGCCACCGACGGCGATGTTCGGTCGAAATACGCGCGGGCAAAGCTCGGCCACGCGGCGGCCGGAACGCTCGTCGAGGCCGTGATCGCGGTAGCGTGCCCAGCCGTTGAAGCGCCATTTCACCGCAGCGACCTCGCGCTTTTTCGGCGAGCCGCGGCCGACCACGAAGCTCGGTAGAAAGTCGCGCGTCCAGGAGCGATTGGTGGGCGATGCGAAAAAGTCCACGCGATCGAGGCGAACGCCGGTCCGGGACAGGCGTTCGAGGGCGCGCCGGCGCTCGCTCGCGTCGCGCACGATGACGCGCACGCGTTCGACCTCGCTCAAGATCCGAACCATCTCTACGACCACCCATTCGACCGCCTCGAGCTTGCCGACGAAGTCGGTCGGGTGGTGCGGCCAGGCGAGCCAGGTCGCCGCGTGAGGCTCCCACTCCGCCGGCATGCGAAACGCCGAACCGGCGCCGAGCTCCGCGCGCGCCGTGCGCGGTTGTCCCGATCTCACCGGGGCGCGCCGTCGCATGGCTGGCGGGGCTTGTGCCCCAGCCCAACTTCCGCATGTTCGAGGTTCTTGTCACCACCGTGTACTTTAGCCGCCACGGGTTGCTGAGAGGGGCTGGCGCAGCCCCTCCCCCCGAGCGGCTCTGCCGCTCGGGTCCCCCCTCCCA